>JBILLC010000181.1:0-5277 GCA_044376275.1 Chthoniobacteraceae bacterium
GGGCAAGGAACCCATTGAAGAGATCATCCTGCTGGATGCATCTTTTGCGATGCCTGTGAAGGATCCGCGGGTGCGATTGATCACTGGTGATATTTCCAACCGTGACTTGGTTCACGATGCAGTTGGTACCGCTGCAGGAACATCGATCTTTCATTTGGCGTCGATGGTTAGCGGCGAGTGCGAGTTGCGATTTGACGATGCCATGCGGGTGAATCTGGATGGCGGGCGAAATGTTTTTGAGGCGGCAAGGGCGCTCAAGGGCACCGCACGGGTGATTTTCGCAAGCAGCATCGCTTGCTTCGGAGGCGAGGCGATGGAGAATCCAAACACCGACCGCACCAAGCTCACTCCGCAGACCACCTACGGCATGACCAAGGCAATGTGCGAGCTGATGGTAAATGATTATTCCCGGAAAGGATTCTTTGATGGCCGCTCCGTCCGCTTGCCCACGGTGATCGTCAGGCCAGGGAAGCCCAATGCCGCCGCGTCCAGTTGGGCGAGCGGAATGTTTCGCGAACCTTTGAATGGCGAAAAATGTCTGTTGCCGGTCCGTCGTTCACAGCGCCACCCCATGACTGGATACCGCACGGTGATCGAGTCGATGATCGCATTGCATGAAATTCCTGCCACCCGTCTCTCGGATGACCGCGCGGTGGGTTTGCCCGCGCACAGTGTGACTCCCTCTATTGCGCAGATGGTGATAGCTGAAATCGCGAAGGAAAGGGGATTGGTGCTCGGCGTGATTGAAGATGCTTTTGATGCGCGGATTCAATCGATCGTGGACAACTGGCCTGTGGCTGTCGATGGGCGGCGCGCCGCTGCGCTTGGACTGCCTCATCCTCCCAGTGTGAAGCATTTGGTGGAGCAATACCTCGAGGATTTCGGGCAGTAATCCGCAGGGTCTAGATCGGCTGCGGCTCGAGCGTTGCTTTTTTATTGCGGTCAAAAACGCTGCTCTGGGATCGTCGCTCTGTCCTCTTGCTTCGCCTTGTGCTATGAAAACGGCATGGACCGGTTCGCCTCTCAAAAGCACTTTCTTTATTTGGAGATGGCGAAGTTTTTGCGCACGGGGGTAGGCATTCAAAAAGCCGTTGAGACGCTTAAACGAGGACGATCCCCCGTGTTTCAAACCGAGGTTCTTGATTCCATTCAAAACGGGATTGCTCGCGGAGAATCCATCGCGGCAGCGTTCGCGGCACTCGTGCCAAAAGTCTCGAGTCTGGAGTGCACATTGATTGAAGCCGGAGAAAAAAGTGGAACCCTGGGCGTTGTGCTGCAGCATTTGGGCGTGTATTTCGAGTTGTTGGCTCAAATGCAGGCGCAGGCTCGCCGCGGTTTGATTTATCCTGCCGCTCTCTTACACTTGGCGGTGTTCAGTCAGAGTTTACCAGCGGTCTTTGCTGCGCATGATGCTTCTTTAGTTTCTAATCTTGCGACGCTGCTTGGTCCTCTTCCCCTCGTGTACGCTGGGAGCTTCGTTGCGTTTCTCGCCCTCAAGCGGTTGCTTGATATGGCCCCCAATGATGCCGCTATTGACCGGATGTTTCACATGTTACCGTGGGTGGGCAAGGCCCGTATTCACGCGGCAATGGCTCGGTTTTGTCGCGTGTATCACTGCTGCCTCATGGCGGGAATGTCTGTCGCGGGTACTTTTCAGGCGGCTTTGGATGCTGCCGGCAGCGGCATTCTGCGAGCAGCGTCGGTTGGGGTGCTGGATTGTATCAAAAAAGGCGAATTGCTCGGGCCCGCGTTTGTGGCCGAACCAGAGTTTCCACGGATGTTCTCGCTTGTGTATTCTTCCGGGGAAACTGCTGGCACCCTTGATACGGATTTACAGCGTTTGAGCGAGCAGTATCAACAAGAGGCTCGTGAGAGCATGCAGGCTGCGGGAGCTTCACTTCCAAAGGTGATGACTGTCGGTGTGATGGCCTATGCCATCTATAAAATCGTAGCGTTTTACAGCATCTACTTTTCTGCGATGCGCTCTTTTTCGGAATGAATTTCGCAGAGTCGCGCGGTATCAAGCATGCGGATTCCACGCGTGTGTCACACTGTCAATTTTGCTCACTGCAATGCGAACTTTTTGAGTTCCTCCAGATCGATGAACTCGAGCGCTGAGGCGTGCGTCGCTCCTAAAATGACTTTCGGAGCTTTGCCCGCCGCATGCGCCTCCACCCAGCGGCTCAAGCAAAGACACCACTGGTCACCGGCTTTGAGTCCGGGGAAATCATACTGCGGATATGGCGTTGATAGGTCATTCCCAGCCGCACGCGAGAAGCTCAGAAACTCATCCGTCATGACCGCGCAAATGGTGTGCATGCCGTGATCGTCTCCGTTGGTGTCGCATTTGCCATTGCGAAAAAATCCGGTGACCGGATTCATGCAGCAGCACTCAAGCTCTGTGCCGAGAACGTTTTTAGCCATTGAATGGGTGGTGTGGTTGAGCGGATTATCTCTCCTCCTGCGCGTACTTTGCGTAAAGCGACGCGATCGATGCGCTCTCTGCGTCGCCCGAGTGCAGGATGAAGACCGTAATTTCTCACATGCCAGCGTGTGGGAAAACGGTAGCTGTTTGGGTGGTTCAGGAACGCAATGCCTACCCGCTCACCATCGACCGGGCCGTGATAATCGCACCAAGGCGCAGGCTTGCCCCACGCTTCGGCATCAACCTGACCCGCGCTGTTGATGATCTTGCCGCCTTGCTTGGCGTCCACCGCCATGCTCGCGGGCACGCGGATCGACAGCCCCGCATCCTTGCGGTCCTCGAATCGCACATCACCGTCGGTAGCGACAAAATCCTGATCGAAGTCGATCGTGCGTATCTTTTCATCCGCATGAAAGGTGAACCGCCTTTCTTCCGTCATGAACCTGCGGCCCAGAGGATCGAGATGTTCGCACAGCGAACCCACCACCGCGCCGGTTTCGTCGGCGCGCATCACGGTGAACTCCCTGTGGAAAATCCTCGCCAGCATCCCTGTTCGCACGTTTGCGGTGTGCTCGTTTTTCGGATTTTTGCGCGCTTCATCGAATGTGAGCTTTTCGTGCCACGAGTCCCCGCCTGTTTTGATTTGTTCCTCGGGATTCACAGCCTCAACCTTCTCGGGAAAGCGCCAACTGTCGGCTCCGGCGCTCTCGTGTCCAAAGGTGATTCCCCGGTGGTGCGGATGGTCTCTCTGGTTCGGCGATTCAAATTCGACCTCCTTCATGGGAAATTCGCGCGTCATTGCCTTGCCCGTGGGCCCGTAAACCGGCCAGAGGTACGGCTTGTTCGCCTCATTCACAACGTAGGTCGCAAACGGTTTTCCATCGACCCGAACGCTGATGCCCGATCCTCCCATCTCTTTGTGTAGTGTGAAGAGTTGGCCGGCCTGAAGGTTTACTCCAGTCAGAAGCAGGAGCATCGCGTGTTTGGGGAGAGCTTTCATGCAAAGAATTCGAACGCTAGGCTTCTGGCTTTCCCTGCTAAAATTGTCGAGGCGCTTTTGTCGTTTTGACCGTTTTAGTTCCGGCACACATTCCTCGTCTTGAGAGCTTATCTTCAATGATTCGTGATTTTTTCCGGCTAATAATCCTTGTTCCCGAATCGTAGGTTCATTGTCGTGTCCGATCCCGCTCCGAGCGCAGTGGAAAATGTGCAAAGGCTCTTCCTTGAAAACCAGGCGGGCTTGTACGGGTATGTTCTGAGCATTGTTCGTGACTTTTCGCTCGCACAGGATGTTGTGCAGGACACTTTTTTGATCGTGACCCGCAAGGCTTCGCAATTTGATCCGAAAACGAATTTCGTGGCTTGGGCGTACACGATTGCGAGGTACGAGGCGCTGGCCGCCATGCGGCGCCTCGCCCGCCCGGCGCTGGCGGAGGAAACATTGCAGGTGCTGTTCGCACAGCAGGAGCCTGGGGTTTCCGAGCATGCCATCGAAGTATTGCGCGCCTGCATGGAAAGGCTCACTCCTAATGTGCGCCGCATGATTAATTTACGCTACGAGCAAGCCCTCAAACCCGCCGAGATTGCGCGTTTGCTCGGATGGAGTTCCAACGCGGTCAGTGTGGCCATTTGCAGAGCACGCCTGGAGCTGCGTAAATGCATCCAATGGTCTCGGCGCACCGAAGATCCTTTCATTCCCAATTCTGTTTAAACCCCAAGACTGCGCGCACCGATGAACCCCACCCGACTTGAGATTTTGCTTGGGCACTATTTTGATGGCGACATATCCGGCGCGGATCTTGCCGAACTGGACGCCTGTCTCAGAACTGATCCGGATGCGCGCGCGGTGTTTCTCTCGCATGCCGATGTTCATGCATCGTTGCGGGAACTTGGAGCCCGCGAAGCTGGAATCCGTCAATGGCGCGCCGTCGCGCCGCACCCGGGTTTGGCGGGCAAACTGGTCCGTCTGGGCGCCGCCGTCATCCGGCAGCCTTGGGTCGCCGCAGCTGCCGGACTTGTCATCGGTCTCCTCGCGGGATCGTCCGGGCTTGTCTCGCTCAAAGACGGCGGGGTTCCGAGCGGCTTTCGGCAATCCGCATCGGGAAGTGCGCAGGTTCTCGATGTGACGGGAGGATTGCCGCAGTCGGAGTCTCGCCTTGTGACCGAGGTTGCCCTCGGGGCGGACGGCTGGGAGGGGAGTTTCCAGGAGGCGGTTGGAAAAGATCGTTGTAATCGGGACGTAGGCGAATCCTGCGCCCACATGTTTCGGATGGTGTGCCAGCAGCCCGGCGCGGGTGCGGCGCGGCCGGCGCGGGGCGGATATGTCAGGCGCCTGATTGACCTGCGTCCCTACCGGGACGGCTTCAGCGATGGCAAAGCGATGGTTGAGCTTTCCGGGCTCCTGAATGCGGTCGGTGACGTTCCAAAGCAGGGGGAGTTTTGCTCGGTGGCAATGTATGCATTGGACGAGTCCACGTTGACGCAGGCCACTTTACCCACGGGAGAAGTCCGGGAGGATGCTTTGGTGGTCGCCAAGAAGGAAACGCATCGACTGGATGCGGACCCTGCGACTTGGGAGCGGGTTCTGGCGGCGCTGGCGCTGCCATCCACAGCGGACTTTCTTCTGGTGCGGATTGATGTGGGGGGAGACGCGGCAGGTGGCGGCCGGTATTTGGACGATATTCGCGTGGATATCACCCGGCGCGAGCCGATGCCCTGAACTGGGGTGGCGCCGCCTGGCGCGGTAGGGGGGCTTGCAATTCGGGTAACCAACCAGCACCCCCAGAGTGGCTGAGATAATTAGTTTAGGGCTTGGCTGACCCACTAAATGCATTGATCTCATCAAATATTAG
>JBILLC010000183.1:0-5265 GCA_044376275.1 Chthoniobacteraceae bacterium
TTGGGCGCAGAGACTCGCAACAGCTCAGGTCGAATGGTTGCCCCTTTTGCCGGTGGTTGCCATCGGGGGGGATCAGCCTCCTCGCATTGAAAACAATGCGGTCGTGTTGGGGCCACAGGAAACACGCTCAAACGATATCCGCATCACAGCGAAACTTCCTCCAGGTAAAATCGTGGCTCTTAGCGTGGAATGCGCAACGGAGGATCCGTCGGCGAGTTTTCAGTGGAGCGAGTTCAAGGCTGGTAAAGTCGCGCTCCGCGCTCTTGAGGCTGCACACCAACCTGTGCTCGACAATAATCGCAACACGCGCTTCCCGCTTTCTGTGGCTCAAGGGAAGTCGGTCGCGGCGTTTTTTGAATTAGCCTCAGTGTTGGAGGGGGATACGATTGAGATGACGATCGGCGTCGAAAACGCAGGTGGCTCGACAG
Organism: Chthoniobacteraceae bacterium; assembly: GCA_044376275.1. Lineage (GTDB taxonomy): Bacteria > Verrucomicrobiota > Verrucomicrobiia > Chthoniobacterales > Chthoniobacteraceae > Chth-196. Next base: position 429 of record JBILLC010000183.1, read on the forward strand.
CGTGGACGATCAGTGCCACCAGTTCAGATCGGGAGCAAGTGGCGCCTGATGCCATCGTTTCGCTTGCAAAAATCGATGAGGCAAAGCGCACCGCGGCACAGCGAAAACAACTCCAGTCCTACCGTCTGTCACAGTTGCCCGAGTATCGGCAACTGAGCGACGAGGAGGCTTCCTTGCGTAAAGCTGTCGCGGATGCAGAGGCTGAGATCCCGACCACCCTGGTGATGGAGGAACAGCCGGAGCCGCGCCCAACCTTCATCCTGATGCGCGGTGCTTACGACAAGCCCGGTGAACGCGTCATGGCCGATACCCCGGGGGTTCTGCCGAAGCCTGCCGCTGATCTTCCCAAGAACCGACTCGGTCTCGCCAAGTGGCTGGTGAGCGCGGAAAATCCCCTCACCGCTCGGGTGGTGGTCAATAGAATCTGGCAGCACTTTTTTGGTGCCGGAATTGTTCGCAGCAGTGAGGATTTTGGGGCGCAGGGTGATCTACCCAGCCATCCGGAGCTTCTGGACTGGCTGGCGGTAACCTTTCGCGAATCGGGATGGGATATGAAGCATCTCATCAAGCGGATTGTGACAAGCGAAAGCTACTGTCAGTCCTCGAAGCAGTGTGCGGAGGCCGCATCCCGCGAGATCGACCCTTCGAACAAGTGGATCTCACGAGGACCGCGGCATCGTTTGCCTGCCGAGGTGATTCGCGACCAGATTCTGGCTGCCAGCGGGCTTTTGGTCCGTAAAATGGGCGGGCCAGCTGTGAAGCCTTATCATCCACCGGGTTTGTATGAGCAGGTGGTGGCGCAGAAGGACAATCCCAAGGCGACTTACACGCAAGGTCACGGAGAGGATCTATACCGCCGCAGCCTCTACACGTATTGGAAGCGCAGTGTGCCTCATCCGGCGATGCTGGTGTTCGACGCGCCTTTTCGAGAGGTGTGTAGTATGCGGCGCTCGCGCTCCAACACACCGTTGCAGGCACTCAATTTGATGAATGATCCGACTTACGTAGAGGCGTCGCGATTTCTCGCACATCGCATGATGTGCGAGGGCGGAGACACCACGGAGTCCCGCATTTCGCACGGATTCCGTCTGCTGATTGCCCGAGAGCCCGACAGCCGTGAACGCAAGATTCTTGTGGCTGCGTTTGAAAGAGCATTGAAGGATTTTAAAGCTGATCCGAACGCAGCAACGCAGCTTCTGGAGATCGGTGAGACAAAAAACAGCGCGCCGGTTCCGGCGTCTGAGCACGCGGCTTTCACAACAGTTGCTAGCACTTTGATAAACCTTGACGAAGCGATCACCAAAGAGTGACCCATGAAAGACCGACCCTCGCTTGCACCCATCTCCCGTCGCAACTGGATCAAGACGCTGGCACTAGCGTCCCTCGCGGACCCAGATCTATTCGCTGCCCAGTTTGCGCATCGCGCTCCAAAGGCGCGGCGCATCATTTATCTTACGCAGGCTGGCGCGCCCTCACAACTGGACCTGTTTGATCACAAGCCGGGGTTGAACGAGCAGTTTGACAAGGATCTGCCGGATTCGATTCGCAACGGCCAGCGGTTGACTGGAATGACCGCGGGACAGAAGCGGTTTCCCATCGCCCCATCGCACTTCAAGTTCCAGCAGCATGGACAAAGTGGCATGTGGTTGAGTGAGCTGCTTCCGCATACGTCCCGTTTTGCAGATGAAATGTGTTTGATCCGTTCCATGCACACGGAGGCGATCAACCACGACCCGGCAATGACTCTTCTTCAGACCGGGCATCAGATTGGTGGGCGCCCCTCTTTCGGTGCGTGGGTCTCACACGGTCTTGGGTCCGAAAATTCCGACTTGCCCGCTTTTGTGGCGCTCATTTCGCGCCCGAGCGGCCCGACGAATGCTCAACCCCTCCACGAGCGCATGTGGGGAAGTGGTTTTCTTCCGTCTAAATATCAAGGCGTGCGGATGAGCTCTGGTAAAGACCCTGTTCTGTTTCTTTCAAACCCGCCCGGTCTCGACAAGGAACGTCGTCGGGCAATGCTGAATGACGTCGCTGCGCTCAATCGAATGAAGCTCGAGGAGTTTCATGACCCTGAAATACAGGCGCGCATCGACCAGTACGAAATGGCGTTCCGGATGCAGGCCGCAGTCCCCGAGCTGGCAGACCTCTCGAATGAGCCCGAGCATATCTACGAGCGTTATGGTCCCGAATCGAAAAAGCCGGGGACCTTTGCGGCCAACTGTATTCTAGCACGGCGCCTTGCCGAGCGGGGGGTGCGGTTTATCCAACTGTATCACCGAGGATGGGATCAGCATAACAACCTGCCTTCGGGTATCAGGAGCCAGTGTTACGATACCGACCAAGCCACGGCTGCGTTGCTTGGCGAACTCAAGGAGCGTGGGTTGCTCGAAGATACGCTGGTGATCTGGGGCGGTGAATTCGGTCGTACCGTATACTCACAGGGCGTCTTGACGCGCGCCAACCACGGCCGTGATCATCATCCGCGCTGCTTCAGTGTTTGGATGGCTGGAGCGGGCGTGCAGAAGGGATATGTCCATGGCGAGACAGATGATTTCAGTTACAACATCGTACGGGATCCGGTGCACATTCACGACCTCAACGCGACTGCGCTTCACTTGCTCGGTCTTGAACACACCCGTCTGACGTACAAGTTTCAAGGCCGCGACTACCGCCTCACTGATATCCACGGCAATGTCATCAGGCAGGTGTTGGCCTGATTCAGTAATCTCATGCTCCGCGGGATCTCCTCTCTGCTCTCTGTTGATGCTCCGCAGTGAGGACAAGTCCGCATCAGCTTGCCAAGGCCGCTGCTGAACCAACCGCTCGCCGTGCATTCCCGTAACTATCCGTCCTGGAAATCCGGATCATTAATTCGGGATTGCGCCGAAATTTTTTTGGCACCTTCCCCTTTTGCGCCTGTCTATTCAGAGCAATCCATCACCCAGTTAACTCAAAGGTAAATGACACCGGGGAGTGTCCGTAGAGGTCATTGTCGACGCGTATGAATAAGGTTTGCAAAGATACTTAGCCAAACCTAAGATTATTTTGTGAGTAAATTCTACGGACTCCTGTCGGTGCGGCTCTCCGTCGCCGCGCTCGGCGCTTTCCATGCCGCGCTCGGCACGCTCGATGCCGCGGCCGCGGGTAGCCCGCCGCGCCCGATGAGCACCGATCGGCCCGACACGACCGAATCCCCCTACACCGTGCCAACAAGAATGTTCCAGCTTGAGGCGAGTCTGGTTGATTTTTCACGCGACCGCAGGGGCACCGCAACACGCTCCAAGCAATGGGTGTTTGGGCAACTGAACCTCAAGCGCGGAATTGCAGCGGATACGGATTTGCAAGTCATTGTGAACTCGTATTCCACGGCGGAACAGGTGGAGGGTGGGGACCGTGTCCGCTCCGAGGGCTTCGGTGACGTGACGCTGAGGCTGAAGCAGAATCTTTGGGGGAATGATGCTGGCACAACCGCGATGGCGCTGATGCCTTACCTTACAATCCCAACCCACACGGAGGTCAGTACGCGTCAGTGGGCTGGCGGCTTAATCTTGCCTTTCGCAGTTTCGCTGCCCAACGGTTGGTCCCTTGGGATCATGAGCCAGTTTGATTTCATTGAGCGCTCGGAATCGGGTTCCAGCCAGTTCCAATGGCTTCAGTCGGTCACCACCGGGATTCCAGTTACCGAAAAGGTGAGTACTTACTTTGAGATGGTGTCTATCACCAATTCGAGGGTGCCCTTCCAGTTCAGCGGCAACGCCGGGATCAACCTCCAAGTCACGGATGCACTCGTGTTTGATGTTGGCTGCCGGATTGGCATCAACCGTGCAGCGCCGGACCTTGGCCTGTTCTCAGGATTCAGTGTCCGTTTCTGACGTGAATCCAAAGAGAGTCAGTCAGCATCGAAGCAGGGTCACATCCCTCCGAGGATCCAGCCGTGCGAGTCTTAAAGCGATCCATGGCCGCGAGTGAGCAATGAGGCGGGTTGCCCGTCGATGCCAGCAATCATCTCCGCCGACAAGTCAGCGCTTGAGTCGAGTGCCTCCGTGTCAGAAATGCCCGATGACATGAGGTTGTCGAGAAGCGCGCAATCCTACGAGCTTTAAGATTATGACAACCATCAATCGACGCTTACAAACGTCTTCCACGAATCAATCAAACTGGGCACTGAAACCCGCGCCAAATATTCAAGCTGTGTTCCCACGGGTCGACGGTGAGATTTCATAGCCATCAGCCCGCGTTATCAAAGAAAAGAAAAATCTCGTAACAAAGGTGGGGAGCCGGCCGCTTACCTTCTTAACTGAACCAAAACTTCTTCGGCCACCCTATGTGCCAGTATCGCGTAAACCTCGTCGGTAAAATGCACGTCCGTCGGACGGCCCACTTTCTCGAGGTGGGGAACAATTGCGGTGTTGAGATCGTTGATGGCTATTCCGCCCTCAGTCATCACTTTTCGGGCGATCGCGTTGTATTCATCCACGCTGCCAAAACGTCGCGTGGGCGAAAGGTTGCCACCATTTGGTACTGGCGTTGTCGTGGCAAAGATCAGTTTAGCTCCGGAGGCTTTCATTTGCTGTACCAGCGCGCGGAGATTTTTTTCATACAGATCGGGCGGAGCATGACGCATCCCCTCGGGTGGCAACTTGGCATCGTGTAATCCAAAGTTGAAATGAATCACGTCCCACTTTTTATCGCCTAGCCAGAAAGTGGGAGTTTTTAGGGGACAGGCAATTCGTTAAATCCGTTTTGAGTTGCTGGACGTAAAGAGTGGTATGAGGCGAGCACGAATCAAGGGTAAACCAGAGGCTGAAGTGGCATATTATCACTGCGTTTCTCGGAT
>JBILLC010000182.1:0-5265 GCA_044376275.1 Chthoniobacteraceae bacterium
TGTGGCGGGTTGAATTGGCTGCCGTGTGGCAAAGCGGAAAGCCTTGCCCAGGGCGTCTCTGAGGGGATTGGCTGTCTCGGCGGCGAACCCCAAGTGGAGGTGTCTGCTCCAACCCTCGGCATGCATGAAAGCGCCTGAATGTTCTCCGAGGGCTTTTGATTCAGCATCCAATGCGTGGAGATAGCTGTCGGTCCCCTGCGTGAGGTCGAGCCAGTTCTTCTGGCTGCGGTGGCACGCCAGTGCTTCGCGTTTAATCTGATGCACCGCGCTTGTGTCCACGTATGCCTCCGGTTGAACGGGTCGGCGCATCGGATCCAGCAGCCCGTGCGGCATGGAATGATAAATCGTTACCGGTTCCAAATGTGGAGGCCGCTGCGGTGTGCTGCGATAATTGGGAATTCCACGGGCGAAAGCGCCTGTGACAGCAAGCCTGCACGTGTTGGTGTGATCCTCCATGTAGTCCTGTGTTGGATGCGTGAGGAGGATGGTTGGCTTGGTTTCACGCACGAGCGCACAGACTCTGCGGATTGTGGCGTCATTGTAGAAAATTTGGAGGTCGCTGCAGATGGATCGGTGCCACTTCGCACCCATAAGCTTTGCAGATGCCTGCGCCTCCTTCCTGCGGACAAGTGCTGTCTCGCTGATTGTCATTTCGGCGCTACCAAGGTTCCCATTGGAAAGATTGCAATAATGCACCTCCCACCCTTTTTGCTTGAGTAAAAGCAGGGTCCCAGCCGCCCGAAACTCGATGTCGTCTGGATGCGCGAAAATCGCAAGAACAGAGGGCATGGCGGGTGTTACAGTTTCACTGGTTGACCGGATTTCGCAGAGGCATCGGCAGCAAAGATGATCCGATGTGTGCGCAGGGCCTGTGAAAGACCGGTGAGAGGCATTTCTTCGTTGCGCTCAAGTGCGTCGAAGAAGGATTGAAACTGGGCGGTGTAAGGGTGGTCTGACACGTCACCGGAATCCATCATCTTCATGGAAAGCTCGCTCCAGACCGCCTTGTTCGACTGGAGCTTGTTTGAGTGAAACTTGTTGTCAAGCAGACTGCCCTCGCTGCCGCACAAATGGGTGTGGAAATAGTAGGGTTGCAGGCAATCGACGACCGCAGCGCATTTGCCGATTCTTCCGTCCTTGAATCGCAGCAGCGTTACACTGGTGGTTTTGTACTCGTAAGGCTCAAAAATCGGGCTCGAGGATTTTGTTGAGAGGCTTGTGACACTTTCGACTTCGCCGTCCATGCAAAGCAGCAGCGCATCCAATGCGTGGCACCCTGCAGTCAGTAAGGCGCTGCCGCCCGCCTCTTCCTTGATGTTCCATCGGAACTGTCCGTACCACGGCCCGATTCCATGGTAGTAGTCCACCTCGCCGTAATGAATGGTTCCAAGCAGTCCTGAGTCGATCACCGCGCGGGTGGATTGGAACTGCCCTGAGTAACGGCCCTCGAAACAGATGCATGCTTGTACCCCGGCGTCTTTGACTGCCTTCTCAATCCGCTGGCAGTCCACCCATGAAAGTGCGAGTGGTTTTTCAATGATGAGATGCTTGCCCGCTTTCGCCGCTTTGACCGCCTGGTCGGCGTGGTCTTGTGGAAAACTGCAGATCGACACGACATGAATCGACGGATCCTCGAGCATCGCATCCAAGGAGGTATACGTGCTAATGGGCGATCCATATTTCTTGCTCAGCAGATCTGGATCCTGGGGCCGTGAGGAGCATATGGCGCTTACAACACCTTGCCGCGTGTCGTTGATTGCGGGAATATGCGCGGTCGCGACCCAGCCGTAGCCGACGATTCCGACGTTGGAAGTTTTCATGACTTTGGAGTGGTTAGAGAGGATTAGGTTTTGAAGGTTTCGCCGGTTTTGCAGTCAAGGAACCTCCCTCTTTAAACACGAATTTGAATTGGATGGGGTGACGAATTCTGATAGTTTTGTGCTGTGAGTAAGCTTGCTATCAGAGAACAAATCCCGCTGCGTCCCGGCGAAAGTGTTTTTTGCGAGCATATCCGTTCACGGCACTATGGTACGCCATGGCATTTTCATCCAGAGCTGGAGCTTGCGTTGGTTCGCAAGAGCGGGGGATACCGGATCGTTGGCGACAGCATTTCTGCACTGACGGCAGGCGACCTTGTGCTGGTCGGATGCAATCTGCCTCATGTGTGGTATCAGGATCGAGATGCGGGCGAAGTGGACGCGATTATCGTTCAATTCCGAGATGATTTTGCTGGAAGCCTTCTCGGCAGTGAGGAGTGTCGATCAGTACGAAATCTATATGAGAGGGCTCGGTTCGGGCTTTGGGTGAAGGGAGCCATTCGAGACCGCGTTGCGTCGAGAATTGAGGGTTTGTTGCACAGTTCACCTCTCCGGAGAATTTCAGAGCTGCTCTGGATTTTGGACGAGCTTTCGACTGCGCGAGGGTTGGAGGCTTTGTCCTCCGCTGGCTATGTGCCTCCGGTGGACGCGAAGGACCATGAGCGAGTAAGTCGCGTGATGCAGTACATTCATGCGAGGCTGCGAAGGTCAATCAGTCGGCGTGAAGTGGCTGAGGTTGCTGCTTTGAGTGAGAGTGCGTTCAGCCGGTTTTTTCGGCTGCGCACTGGTCGGACTTTTCCGGCGTATCTCAACGAGCTTCGCCTGGGCAGGGCGGCTCGGCTATTAGGCGAGAGCTCGGATCGGATAGCAGATGTCGCCAGGGATTGCGGGTTCCTGAATCTTTCCCATTTCAACCGTCTTTTTTTGGAGTGGAAGGGAATCACTCCGCTCGCTTTTAGGCGGCGCGTCCAAGATTCAAGCCGAGGGGGCGATTGAGGGCGTATTGTTGCATTTGTTGAACTCGCGCTCCGTCATTGACCGATGGGTGTCTGGTCGTATGGGATGCGGGTTGTGGAGACCATGATTCCATACTCAGTTTGGATTGGCGCCGCAGCGTTGCTGGGGGCGATGGTCGGTTCATTCTTGAACGTTTGTATTTACCGGCTTCCTCGCGACCTGTCCGTGTGGAAGCCAAGTCGTTCGTTTTGTCCGGGATGCAAAGAGCTCATTCCATGGTGGAGGAATATTCCGGTGTTCTCGTGGCTCATGCTCCGGGCAAGATGTCCAGACTGCGGCGGTGCAATATCGGGTCGATATATTTTAGTCGAAGTGTTAACCTCGGCGTTGTTCGCGTGGGTGGCGTCGAGGTCAGGGTTCGATGCAACCGCTTTCCTTCTATTCGGGGCGTACGCCACATTGGTCGCTCTATTGGTGGTTGCGACGTTTGTGGATCTTGAGCACTTCATCATTCCAGACGAGGTCAGCGTGGGGGGCGTAGCCGCGGGCGTAATTTGGTCTGCTCTGGTTCCGAAGATGCATTCCGAGTCGAGCTTGATGGGTGCAGCGCTCGTCTCGTTGAGTGGTGCGCTTTGCGGCTACGGAATTCTTTGGGCTGTTGTTGAGCTTGGGAGAATTGTGTTTGGTCGACGAAAACTTCGTTTCGAAAAGCCCGTGGCTGTTACATGGGAGCGGAGTGGCTCTGATGCCTCTATCGATGTAGACGGCGAAGTGATGTCTTGGAGCGAGTTTTTTTTTCGTGGAAACGAGTCGCTGAAGATGGAAGTCGTGAATGGTGAATGCGATGGCGCCGCCTTGGAGCAGGGAATTTGGAGCTGGTCCCTCAACTCGCTGCATGCAGGTGCTTGCAGTCTTGATTTAAACTGTGTCTCGAGGATTTCAGCCACCGTGACCGCAATGGTCATTCCAAGAGAGGTGATGGGATTTGGGGATGTGAAACTGCTAGCAGCCATCGGTGCATTTCTGGGCTGGCGCGCTGTGTTATTTGTGTTGTTTGCGGGAGCCACCGTCGGCTCCGTGATCGGGCTGATCGGTGCACTCACCCGAAGACGTGAGTGGTCTGCGCGAATTCCATTCGGGCCTTACCTGGCTTTGGGAGCACTCCTGTGGCTGGCCGCCGGGCCCCAGTGCTTAAGCTGGTACTGGACGGCGCTTGAACTCCTTTTGCGCAAGGCTCCTTGATCCGATGATTGTTTAAGGCTTATCCATGAAGGTGTGATACTTGTTTCTTAGCGGCATCGCCGCAGGCGCAGGCTCGCAGAGGTTGTTTGTTCGAAACTGGCCGGCGCGAACTTTGGTGCACGTTTTTTTACGCAATATACCCCGCAATTCCCCCCTATGAACCGTCTGCTGCTCTCTACACTCCTAACCATTGCCATCCAGAGCGCGGTTGTGCACCGCGCGTTTGGCCAGAACGCTTCGCCCAAACAAGTTCCCTCTTTGCCTTCGCGTGAATCCGAGTCCGTCGGACCAAAGCCGGACGGACGGTCGGTGACACCGGTGAATCAGGTTGTAACCCCTCAAGGCAAGCAGGTGGAGCTCACCGGACTGCGCCCACAAGTCATCGCGCTTTCTGCGGACGGTAAACGGGTTTTGGTTTCGGGCAAGACCAGTGAACTCATCGCTGTGGATGCTGTCAGTGGCGAGATTTTGCAGCGTGTAGCTTTGCCTTCCGAAAAGCAGAACGAGCCCGCTCCCCCGCAGGCCTCCGGGAATATTCTTGAACCTGATAAGAAGGGATTGGCGAGCTACGCGGGCTTGAAATATTCACCCGACGGAAAGTGGGTTTTTCTTAGCAATGTGAAGGGAAGCCTCAAGGTCTTCGCTGTTGCATCTGACGGAGCGTTGAGCGCCTCTCACTCGCTTGCATTGCCTCCGGCCAACGCGCCGCGCCGCAAGGAAGAAATCCCTGCAGGGATCGCCTTTAGAGAAAAAGGGCGGTGCCTTCTGGTGTGCGGTAATCTTAGTAACCAACTTTTGGAACTGGACACGCAGACCGGGGCTCTTCTGAGGTCTTTTCCAGTCGGGGTCGCTCCCACCGATGTGGTTGTCGCTGGCGACAAGGCTTATGTTAGCAACTGGGGGGGCAGCCGACCGAAGCCGGACGAATTGACCGGCCCCGCGGGTCGGGGAACCGAGGTGCGGGTGGATGCAGTGCGACACATTTCGCTAGAAGGTTCTGTGAGCGTGGTGGACTTGCGGGAAAATCCGGAAACTTCAGTGCGGGAGTTGCCCGCTGGGTTTCACCCTAGTGCAATGGTGCTTTCCCCGAATGGCCGTTACGTGGTGTGCGCCAACTCTGCATCAGATACGCTAACTGTGATCGACACCCAGTCCGACTCGGTCGTGGAGACCATTTGGGCGCGCCGCAATGCGTCAGAGTTGCTTGGAGCTTCCCCGAACGCATTGGTCTTCTCCTCAGACGGTCGCA
>JBILLC010000184.1:0-5259 GCA_044376275.1 Chthoniobacteraceae bacterium
CAAGAGATACAACGGCCCGAAAATCCGCCTTGGCAGAACTAGATTCCATGCAACCACGCCTCAGCCAGTGGCTCCCGGGACAAGAAATCCCGGAAAAGCATTGGATGTATAAAATTGCTAAACAATTTTGGTTCAACGACTTCAACGCATACAGCCAGCTCCCGGCAAACAGCCGCCCGAAAGCCTCAGGCCCTTCCTCCGCGCCTAAGTCCCCAAAAGCCGCCGCGTAAAGTTCAGGCAGAACGCACAAACCCGATTTTCGCTCACACTTTAAGCCGTTTACCCGCGGTTTAATCTGACATTCCACCCGCATCTGACCTAAGCTCCACACGTTATTTGCGTCTTCTCTCAGCCCCCCTCTTTCGTATGTCCGCCCCCGCGCCTCTTCTTGAATCCGCTCTAAAGCCATCGCCGCCAAGCGTGCAACTCACGCTTCCTCGCCCTGTCCCGCAGCAACGTTTTCGTACCCCGAAAAAAAACATCCCTCAGACACCCCAAGAACGCAACGCGATCCTGCTCGCAGTTCGCGCGTACGTTGAGCGGGAAAAGCCGGTTCCTCCACTGCCCACAGCGGAACTGCGCAAACACGCCGAGTTCCTCGTTGCCAAACTTGGGATCGCGCAGGCATACACCGACTACACCGGCGTACTGATCAACAACGAACTATGGAGAGAATCACTCGCCGCAGTGCCTTACGAGCGCCGACTGCTTCTGATTCCGAAATGCCTTCGGGTGGAAAGCAAGTGCCCTGCCCCGTTTGATGAGTTTGGTTTGTTGTGCAAACAATGCGGGCTTTGTTCGATTCAAGATCTCCAAAACGAAGCAGAGCGTCTCGGCTATGCAGTTCTGGTGGCCGAAGGATCGGCAATTGTGATGTCCTTGATTCAAACTGGCAAAATTGAAGCCATCGTCGGAGTCAGCTGCCTTAGTGTTCTTGAGCGTGCTTTCCCATACATGGAAGCAGCTGCAGTCCCTGGCGTCGCAGTTCCCCTTTTGCAGGACGACTGCATCGATACCACCGTCGATCTCGATTGGGTCTGGGATTACATTCATCTCACGAGCGACGACAAAACGCGGCGCCTTGATCTCGGGGCACTGCGTGAGGAAGTCGACTTCTGGTTCACTCCGCTTTCCCTCGATGCAATCATGGGGCCCGCAAAAGGAGACTGCGAAACTGTGGCGCGCGAATGGCTTCAACGCGCGGGAAAGCGCTGGCGACCCTTTCTTTCCGTGGCCGTCTATCAGGCACTCCAACACGAACCTGGAAGAACCGTTCCCGATTCATTAAAAAAAATCGCGGTTGCGGTAGAATGCTTTCACAAGGCGTCACTAATTCACGACGACATCGAGGACGGAGATGCCTCACGCTATGGCGAAGCGACGCTTCACGAAACGCACGGCGTTCCCATCGCGATCAACGTAGGTGACCTGCTCATCGGCGAAGGGTACAGACTGTTGTCTGAAAGCGGATTTTCCGCGGAACAACGCGTTGAAATGCTGCGCATCGCCGCGCAGGCTCAACGGGATCTTTGCCGCGGTCAAGGGTCGGAACTTGCGTGGACGAGTTCACCACGGCCAATGATGTCGGTGGAAGTGCTGGAGATTTTTGAAAAAAAGACGGCCCCAGCCTTCGCTGTTGCACTTCATCTCGGGGCAATCGCAGCGGGAGCCGATGCGCACGCAGAGGTCTCGAATATCCTTGAAAACTACAGTAAATCTCTCGGCATTGCGTACCAGATCAGAGATGACCTGGATGATTTCTCTACGCAGAACACGGATGCACCCGATGATATTCAGGCTGCCCGCCCAGGTCTCGTCCTCGCAGCAGGTTGGGAGCGCTCTCAAGGCGCGGCAAAGACAATCCTTGAATCGCGCTGGCGCAGGGAGACCACTCATGATTCGGACGCCACGCGGGCTGCACTTGTTGAAGCCGGTGCATTGGACCGTTGCTCCGATCTGCTGGAACGCTACAAAGAAGAGGCGATCCGTTCCCTTGGCGACCTCGAGAACGCTAGCCTCAAGGGATTGCTAAGAAGAGTATTGGGAAAAATATTCAACGACACCGAAATTAAAGGTTGGTGCAAAGAATTCGAGGTGGCCAACGGAAGGATTTCCCCCACTCCCGCGGATCGAGCCCAGTCCTAAATCCTTGCGAAACTGGAATTCGCATACGATGATTTAGACCAACCCTTTGATCCAAAGGCCATCAAAGCCTGCCATGAGTCAATGGGGCCATATTCATGACATCCCCATGAAAACTTCCCGACAATCTCTCTACCTTTCGCTACTGGGCACGTTTTTCCTGCTGCACGGGATTCATGCGGCGCCCTCCCGCACCTCGAGAAAGCCCAAAAACCCGGATGCCGCTCCGAAGGAGGCTGCTGCCCCAGCCGAACCATCGGAACCCGCCCCGCCCGTTGATAATTCACCACCGATCAAGCCCATTGAACGGCTGAGTGTAGCCGATCTGTCCGCAGCTTTTTTTATAGAAGCCCTATCTCCGTATGGAACATGGCATCAGATCGAAGGCTACGGTCATTGTTGGAAGCCGAAAGTGGACCCAAAATGGCGCCCTTACACGCTTGGCGAGTGGGTTTATTCAAACCACGGCTGGACATGGCTGAGCTCTGAAAGCTTTGGAGGAATTGTTTATCACTACGGACGCTGGGCACGCCTGCAGCCTCAAGGCTGGTTCTGGATCCCTGACCTTGAATGGGCGGCTTCATGGGTAAGTTGGAGGTATGGCACCAAGCATGTTGGCTGGGCTCCCCTGCCGCCCGACGTTAAATGGAACACTAAGACGGGAATCGGCCCTTGGGTGGACCGCGATTATAAGATCGGTCCCGACAATTATGTCTTCTGCGAGGTGACAGACTTCGGGAACAAGGACCTTCAAAAAGTGTTGCTCCCCGCCAATACCAATCCCTCAAGCGTATTGCACTCGGTGAACATCACAAACACGTCCCGCTTTCAACAGACCATTTTCTCCGGCGGTCCTTCTTACGACTGGCTCGCTTCGCGGAGCACCGAGCCGATTGCCATCGCGAAAATCGTGAAGGAACGCAGCCTTGTCAAATTCCGCGAACAACTCCAAATCGCCTCAGAAAATTCAGCACTCGGAGCAGCTGTTTTCAAAAGCATCCTCCAAGATGGACAACTGACAGTGATGGCGCCGGAGTGGGGAATACTCGTTGATCCCCGCAAGGCAGACGCCCTCGGCTTCTCCCTTCCCGAAAAGGATGAAGGCCAGAAAAAAATCATCTGGAGTGAGGGCGAAAACACCGAGAGGAAAGCCTCTTTGACAGACGCTTCAAAGTCTAGTGCGACGCTCAAAACCCCAAATCTGATCAGAGGATGGGAGTACATCGCCGACGAAGAGGAAAGACGAACACTCCAGTCCAAAGTGTCCCGTGAAGTTGCAGGCCTCACCGCTCAACTTAATCCGGCGAAACCATTCGATCCGAAGAAAGACGTCCCAAGCAGCCTGAAGTAATTCACCGTCTCAGCACGCTGATCACTGGCTGAACGCACTCCGGTTACTTACCGGCGCGAACGTCATAGCAGTGAATCAACTCCTGATCACGGAGGTACAGCCGCCCGTTGCTCACCACGGGATGCGTCCAAACTTTGCCATCAGGTTTGCGCTGCGTAGTTTGCGGCTCGATTTTGAAACGCGACCTCTCGGTCCACCCTTGTGATGACGCGTCAATTAACACAACAACACCCGAACTCTCCTCCAGCAAATAAAACATCCCGTCAGCACAGTGAATCGCCCCTTTGCCAAGGGACTTGTCTGCCCATTTCACTTCGCCGGTCTTCCAATCCAGACAGGACCAGCCTGCTTTGTCTGAATAACCAAACAGATGATCCCCGCGCAGAATCACCCCCCCGTGATGATTGATCATGTTTGTGTTTGTCCACACATCACTGACCGCATTATCAGCTGCGATTCGCACCTGTTTACACCCGACGCCGTAGCCGCTACTCACAAACACTTCGTTGCCTTTTTGAATAGGGGTTGGAATCACTGCGGTTTTGCCCGGCCAATCTGAAAGCCATAGCTGCGTGCCGTTACGGGCATCGACCCCGCCGACGTGCTGCATCGTCAGAGCGATGATCTGTCGAACCCCATTTAGATCCGCCGCGATCGCAGATGAATACTGCGCCCCATCAGTCCATGCTTGAGTCTGCCAGATTTTTTCACCCGTGTTCTTATTTAAAGCAACGAGCGATCCCTTCTCGCCACCCGGCATGCATATGACTTTGTCGCCGTCCACCAGAACACTCTCCGTGTATCCCCAACCGGGAATCTTCCCGCCAAAAGTCTTCATTTCCGCGCTCCATACTGATGTGCCATCACCCGCATTGACGCAGATCAAATACCCCTGACCGCTCATCGCATAGACTCTGTCCCCATCAACCGTTGGCGTTGAACGGGGACCGTCTCCCCATTTGTTTTTCAAAATCGGCCCGACTGGCGTAGACCACTTTGGCTTGCCTGTCTCCGCATCAAACGCAAGCAGAAGCTCCATGTCTTCCTTGAGACCCATGGTGTACAGGACGCCCTTGGCGACTGAGTATCCAGAGTATCCGAGGCCAGCATCTTCGGTTGACCAAAGTTTTTTCGGCCCATTATCAGGCCACTTCTTGAGCAAACCGGTCTCAGCAGAAATATCGCTAAAATCCGAACCACGCCACCTCGGCCAGTCTCCAGCCGAAGCGTTCATCAACCCCGACACAGATACACCTGTCACCACCATCGTTAATAGCACTGTTCTCATATCATCTCCGTTTCTTAGATCTCAAACACCTGCAAATTTCCGTCGCGCACTACGCGGAGAAGAGTTGACTCATTCGCTGCGACAAAAACTTGAGCCGCTCCGCGTCTCCTCCCGGGACTTCTGCAACTCCATATCCTTCATAACCAGCACTCTCCAGTGCCTTCATCACGGCGGACCAATTTACCTCACCCTCACCCAACTCGACATTGAAACCCTTCCGCATTCCCTCGGCATTTGCCTTCGCATTGCTAAATTCTTTGATGTGAACATTGACGATCCTTTTTCCAAGGATCGCAGGCCAGTGCTCGGGCCATCCATATACCACTGCATTTCCTACATCAAAATGCCATCCCACCCATGGACTGTTGATCTCCTCTAAAAAGCGGAGCGCCTCCACAGGATTTGTGATGAACTGATTCCAGACATTCTCAACCGCAATGTGGCAACGCGCCTTCTCCGCGTCTTCAACGCAGCGCTT
>JBILLC010000185.1:0-5258 GCA_044376275.1 Chthoniobacteraceae bacterium
AAGTTTGTTCCAAACGACACTCTGTTAGATGGCGAAGAAAATGCGGTTCTCGTCCTGACCGGGCCGAATATGGCTGGAAAATCGACGTTCATCCGACAGGTCGCGCTCCTGACCTTGATGGCACAAATCGGTTCATGGCTTCCAGCCAAGAGAGCATTGGTGGGGATAGCTGACCGGATTTTCACACGCGTTGGGGCCAATGACGATCTCTCCCGCGGGCAGTCAACGTTCATGGTTGAGATGAACGAGACCGCAAACATCACCAATAACGCGACAAGCCGTTCGCTCGTTATTCTCGACGAAATCGGGCGCGGAACCTCAACCTTCGACGGGCTTTCGATTGCATGGAGCGTCGCCGAGTATTTGCACGACGTCCTGCGGGCACGCACTCTGTTCGCCACTCATTACCATGAACTCACTGAACTGGCACGGACGCGCGCTGGAGTGAAGAATTTCAACGTGGCGGTTCGTGAATGGAACGACCAGATCATCTTTCTTCGGAAGATTATCCCGGGAGGCGCCGACAAAAGCTACGGTATCCAAGTCGCGAGGCTCGCGGGATTGCCTGCACCAATTCTGGCGCGGGCCAAGCAGATTCTAGCAAATTTGGAGCGCTCGGAACTAAGCGCTGACGGGGCGCCTTCAGAGCAACGCAAGGACTCTGCCGACGCGGCAGCGGCCCGACCCACTCGGCGCCGCGCTGTAATGGCTGCAGAAGCTGACCGACCCCAGATGACGCTTTTCTGAAAGGGCAAGAAACAAAAATTAGTGAGATCAATGCACTAGCGCGATGGGCTCTTCCACTTCTGCCTTGAGTAAATCCGCCAGACTTTCACGCCGGGAAATGAGTTCCATTGAGCCATCCTCCTCGAGCCACACCTGCGGAGAGCGACCGATGGAATTGTAGTTTGAACTCATGGCGTACCCGTAGGCCCCTGCATCGCGGAGCACCAGCAAATCGCCCGAATGCGGCACGGGCAGTTCGCGGGGCACCAGAAGCTCAGCGTCATCTCGGGTAAATACATCTCCGCTTTCGCATAGCGGCCCCGCTACTACGATTGGCTGTCGCTCTCGCACGCCACCATCGTGAGGAACCACCTCGATACCATGGTAACTCCCGTACATTGCAGGACGCACCAAATCCACGAAGCCTGCGTCCACCATCGCGAAGGTCGCCCCCTGCCCTTTCTCGTTGGTTTGTGTAGTCTTCACCTCCGCAACACGGCCAACCAACACGCAAGCGGAGGCAACGAAGTAGCGCCCAGGCTCGATTTCCACACGGATCTCCCGCCCCGCAGCCTCGCTCAGCTTTGCCCTGCATCTCGCGAAGAGAGCTTTCAGAGGATCGAGGGGAATCTGCTGGGTGTTGTCCCGATAATTGTGCGGGATGCCCCCACCTAGGCTGACACCCTGCAGATGTGGAAAAATTGGAAGAAGCGCTGCAAACTCGGAAGCAAGCCGATCAAGGTTTTCGTGTAACTCCTCAAAACGCGGCCCGCTGCCAATGTGAGCGTGCAACATCACCACGCGCATGCCTGCAGCCTCGACTCGTTGTGCGGTTTTAGCGAGGTCCGCGAACCAGACGCCGTGTTTGGAACTCGGCCCGCCGGTGTCGCATGCATTGACGTGGCCATGCCCGAAGCCCGGGTTGATCCTAATCGATACATCGCCCGCGTAGCCTGCCAGCCTCAGCTCGTCGATCATTCCGGCGGATCCGATGTTCGGCAGTATGCCGTGCTCTAGGACAACCTGCAAAGCATTGTCCCGGAACACGTCGCTCGTGTACAAGATTCCCGGCGGCCGCTGCCCCTTGGTGTGTCCGGCATGCAGGGCGCGCAGGATCTCGTTGCCTGACACCGCGTCAATCCAAACGCCAGCCTTCTGCATTTCTCGCAAAACCTTTGTCGCCGGACAGGCTTTCATTGCGAATCGGGCCTGAATTCCCTCCCCGGTGAGATGTTTGATCTCTGCAATCCGCTTGCGAAGAGTTTTGGCACAGTAGAGCCAGAAGGGAGTTCCGACTGTTTTGGAGAGGGACAGGAGGCAAGCGGGGTCAAGTTGCATAGGGATGAGCGGATAGTATGAACAGCTACTTTGAATTTGAAAACCCATGAAACAAACGGATCTTTCAATCACCCTTTAAGACTTTTCCAGCTTCCGACTCTAGGTAAGACTGCAGACTTTATATGAGCAACATGCCCATCGGATTCGCCATCATCGGGACCGGAATGATCGCCGAGTTCCATTCCAAAGCCATCTCGCTCGTGCCTGAGGCGCGGCTGGTTTCAGCCTATTCCCGCTCCCAAGACGCCTGCGCTGCATTCGCCAGCAAGAACGGATGCGAGGCAGCTAAAAGTTTGGAAGAGATCGCCAACAATCCTGCAATCCAAGCTGTCTGCATCACCACTCCAAGCGGAGCGCACGCGGAGGCCGCGGTTCCTTTATTAAAAGCAGGAAAATCTGTGCTTTGCGAAAAACCAATGGATGTCACTCTGGAGGCCGTTGACAGCATTCTGGGTGCGGCGAAGCAAGGGGGCGCAATCATTGCTGGAGTCTTTCAAAACCGGCTGGGGCGCGGGGCACAACTCCTAAAGGCTGCGATCGACGCAGGCCGATTTGGAAAAATGAGCTCTTGCAGCGCTTACATCAAGTGGTGGCGCTCGGACGAATATTACACTTCATCCAGCTGGAAGGGCACTTGGCGCATGGACGGCGGGGGCGCACTAATGAACCAAGGCATTCATGCCGTGGATCTCTTGCAGTGGCTTGTCGGGCTTCCCGAAAAGGTTGCCGCATTCGCAGGTACCCTTGCCCATCCGATGATACAAACCGAGGATACGCTTTCGGCAACACTCAGGTTCCCGAACGGAGCGCTCGGTGTCATCGAGGCCGCCACGTCGAGTTATCCGGGCTCCGATCTTCGGATCGAGATCACTGGAAACAAAGGTTCGGCTGCGATCGTTAACGATCGAATCACACGTTGGGATTTCGCCGATCCGGTGGCGGGTGATGAGGATGTGCTCAAAAACGACGGCGGCGGCAAGATCGGCGGCGGCACAGCGGATCCAAAGGCGATCAGCGTCGAAGGGCACCGCCGCCTGGTGGAAGATCTTGCGCTCGCCATACGCGACAATCGCCCGCCCATGATTCCAGGCGAGGAGGCCAGACGCGCCGTTAAACTCATTCTGGCTTGCTACCAAAGCGCGCGAACCGGGCAGATCATCGACCTTTAAACACGGGTGCCCTTCATTCGTTGAGGGGGAGAAGCTCTTTAATCACAAAGCAACAATCGCCTGGATGCAGCAGTATCAAGAGCCTTCCGCGCGACAAAAGACGACCACGGCATCTGAGTCTGCACTATTTCAGGCCGCCGTTCTTTTGCTATTCGCAGCGGTACCAACCGCTCTAACTGCACGCCTGCATTTGGATTGGAAGGCGCCCGGCGAATTCAATGAGATCTCCGCAAGCGCTGCGCATGCTGATGCCTCCAATCTGATCCTCGTGGACGTCCGAAACACTGAACGTTTCGAGTCTGGACACGCCCAAGGTGCGCTGGGGATCACGCCGGAAACGTACGATTCAATGCTGGATTTAGTTCGTGCCGGATTCACAGGAGCAAAGCGGATCGTCGTGTATGGGGAAGGGACAGGAAGCAAGCGCGCGCAGCAAATCGCGCGACAGTTGCGTAAAGACCTCGGTTCAAATCGAATTTTTCTATTGGAGGGAGGCTGGGCGGCATGGCCTCGAAACTGAACCCAACGACTCGTTGCAGGGGAGATGCCGACACGGGGCAGCCCGTTTTGTTCAGAGATGCACTCCGGGCCCCGTTATGGATTTACGCTATCCAATGCCTGCTTTCATCGATTCTTCTTGTGGCCGCCTGGTTTAAACTTCAAGACCCAACCAACACTCTTTTAGCGATTTATCAGTACAAAATACTGCCTTGGGAGGCTTCCGACTGGGTTGCCGGCGCTCTACCCTGGGTGGAAGCTACTGCAGCTATCGGCCTTTGGTTGCGAAAGCTCCGCCTCGGGGCGATCCTTCTCGGATCAACACTTCTGGCACTTTTCATCGCTGCATTGCTGAGCGCGTGGATTCGAAATTTAGACATCAGTTGCGGGTGCTTTGGAACCGGCGGCGTTAGCGCCCGAGTCCTCGAACGTTTGGTCGAAGATGTGATATTGCTCGCCTTTTACCTTCCGCTGTGGCGGCATTATACACAGTCGAAGGCGCGCTAGGCCCCCCGGCGCATCAGATGCTTGAAACCTTCAATCTCCCCCCAACCAACTCTGCTCAAACCATACAATCCCGGAATATGATCACCCGTCGTGATGCTTTAAAATCCATTGCTCTCTCCTCCGGCGCCCTCGCCGTCTCAGTGATTTCATCCAGCGGACAAGCCCCAGCGGTTGTCGCGAAGGAGGTCCATAAACTTCCAGCTCTCGGTTACGATTATGACGCTCTTGAACCTTTCATCGACGCGGAGACGATGAAATTGCATCACGACAAGCACCACGCAGCCTACGTCGCAAAGCTCAACCAAGCCCTCGAGAAAGAGCCGTCCATCGCTTCACGTTCACTGGAGGATTTGGTTCGCGATTTAAATTCGGTGCCGGATTCTGTGAAGAATGACATTCGCAATCATGGCGGCGGGCATTACAACCACACACTCTTCTGGCAATCGCTGAGAAAAAAAGAGGGCAACGCACCGTCCGGCGAACTCGCAAAAGCGATCGATAAAAACTTCGGCAGTTTCACAGCATTCGAAGAGCAGATGCATGCAGCTGCAATGAAAGTTTTTGGCAGCGGTTGGACGTGGCTGGTTGCCCGAGACAAAAAGCTCGTCATTGAATCCACTCCAAATCAGGACTGCCCGCTATCGACAGGCGGATCACCTCTCCTTGGGATCGACGTGTGGGAGCACGCGTACTACCTCAAGTATCAAAACCGCCGCGCGGATTACGTAAAAGCCGTGCAACAGATCTTGAACTGGGATTTTGTCGCCTCACGTTTTGCGCAGCACAAGGCTTGATGGCATTCTGATAATCGCAGATTCGAGAGGGCCGTCGTTTGTTACGTGTCCGTTTTGGAGGCACCTCTCGTAATTACATTTAAAGCGGCGCCAAGTGCGGAAATCAACATGTCACAAAATGCCGCTCCATCGCCACCGGTATCACAGGGCCAGCGATCGCCGTCTGGCATTCGGTCTAAAATCACCACTTGGCTGCAACTTCTTCGCGCGCCAAATCTTTTCACGG
>JBILLC010000186.1:0-5257 GCA_044376275.1 Chthoniobacteraceae bacterium
CAACGTGGACATTCTGCGCGAATTCGCGCGTGAGCAGGGGCTTTCCTACTTCTACGATGTCATCGACGACCCTAATGGAAATTGGCGCTTTGACGCATCGCAAGGTCAGTTCAAAAAACAATACGGCTCACGCTACACCGGAGTTTGCCACACTACACTTCCTTGGAAAGGTCACACGCGTCCGGGTGAAATTTTGTTTGGCACCGACTCCCACACCTGCATGGCGGGCGCCTTCAATCAATTCGCAACCGGCATTGGAAATACAGACGCAGGATTTATTTTAGGCACCGGCAAGCTACTGATCAAGGTGCCGGAGACCATGCGGTTTTTCTTGGAAGGCAAACTACCGAAAGGAGTCATGGCGAAGGACGTGATTTTGCATGTGATCGGCGAAATTGGATTTGATGGTGCAACATACCGCGCGATGCAATGGGAAGGCCCCGGAGTCAACGCAATGTCGATGGACGATCGGATGACGATTGCAAACATGGCCATCGAAGCTGGCGGTAAAAACGGCATTTTTCCGTGTGATCAAAAGACCGTTGATTACGTGAACGAGAGGGTTTCTGAAAACGGTACGAAATCTGACTTCACTCCCGTCGAAATCGACTCGAATCAGAGTTTTGTATACGATAAAGTGTTCGACCTTTCCAAACTTGAGCCCACGGTGGCCTGCCACCCTGATCCGGGCAACAGAAAGAGCGCGAAGGAGCTTGAGCATATCACTCTCGACCGGGCTTATATCGGCTCCTGCACCGGAGGGAAGACCAGCGACTTCCTGGCATTTGCGGAGGTTGTACGCGGAAAAACGGTGAAGATCGATACGTTTGGAGTGCCCGCGACCACGAAGGTCGTGCAGGAGCTTAAAGAAACCGTGATTGGTGGCCAAACTGTCTGGAACATTCTCGAAGCCTCGGGAGTTCGCCTCACTGAAAACGCATCCTGCGCCGCTTGTTTGGGAGGACCAGTTGACACCTTCGGCCGTCTCAATCAGCCGATGAAATGCATCTCGGCAACGAACCGAAATTTCCCGGGCAGAATGGGGAACAAAGAATCCCAAGTCTTCCTTGCGAGCCCCTACACAGTGGCCGCGAGTGCTTTGACAGGTCGGATCACTGATCCTCGCGAATTCATCTCATAATCCTCCCGAATTAAAGACTAAGCTTAGTTTTAACCGTTATGGCAAAAAGCCTCACTTCCCCAGTTTACGTCGTCCAAGACAACATCGACACCGACCAGATCATTCCCGCCCAGTATCTGACTTTGGTTCCAACCATTCAGGAGGAGTATGAAAAGCTTGGCTCCTATGCGCTGATTGGGCTGCCGGACGAACAGTATCCAAAACGCTTCGTTGAGGATGGCGAAACGAAGACCAAATATAAAATTGTGATCGCAGGACGGAATTTCGGCTGCGGATCTTCAAGAGAACACGCGCCGATCGCCATGGGCGCGGCAGGGGTCGAGGCAGTCGTTGCAGATAGTTTCGCGAGAATCTTTTTTAGAAACTGCGTCGCGACCGGTGAACTTTATCCATACGACGCGAGCACGCCACTTTCCAATATCGTGAAGACGGGAGATGTCGCCACATTGGACTTCGAGTCCGACACCCTCACTGTCAACGGAGTCACCCACCAACTCAAGCCGCTGGGTGAGGTTCGCCCTGTCATCGATGCCGGCGGCATTTTCAACTACGCTCGTCAAACTGGGATGATCGCAAGCTCGTGAGGTTTACCAGATGGAACTCAACGGAAAAGTAGCGCTCATCACCGGTGGCACTCGGGGGCTTGGCGCGGCTGCAGCCATCGCCCTGAGCACTCAAGGCGCAAACGTTGCCGTTGTAGGACGCCAGGTGGACGCGGATGCAGAGGCGACGGTACAAGCAATTCGCACGATGGGCCGGCACTGTGAGCTGATCACTGCCGACTGTGCGCAACCGGAGGAAGCAGCGCGCTGCGTGAACGAAACCGTCCAGCGCCTTGGAGGACTCGACATCCTCATCCATTCAGCTGGAGGACCGGTGAACGGAGGCCTATTGGAAATTACCCCCGAGATGTGGCACGGCGCATTCGACATCCATGTTCATGCAATCTTCTATCTTTGCCGCGCTGCGATTCCGCACATGCGCTCACGGCAAGGCGGGGCGGTTCTCCTGATCTCTTCAACGGCCGGCAAACTGGCAACGCCAAGCCACATCGCGTATCAGGCGGTGAAAGGCGCGCTTCCTCACATCGCGAGGGGTCTCGCGAGGGAATTCGCGCCCGACAATATCCGCGTAAATTGCATTGCCCCCGGTGTCATCCGCACCCGATTCCACCAACACATGTCACCAGAGCAAAAAAAGCTCAATCTCGACCAACGCATTCCACTGAAAAGGGAGGGCACTCCAGAACAGGTCGCTGACTTGATGGTGGCTGTGATCAAGAACGAATACATCACGGGCGACACGCTCACCATCGACGGTGGTCTCTCAATGAGAATCGCTTAATCCCGCGGACTTCGGGCCTGTCCAAAAGGCCGAAACAATTCAGACCACGCGATCGATGAGGGGTTGCTGAGATTCAAACAACTCCAGATTTCGCAGGAAGTGGCGCACCAAGGCCTCGTCTTGGTCATGTCTACCTCCTGCCGTATGCGGCGTGATAAAACAGTTCTGTAACGTCCATAAATCGTTATCTGGAGGGAGCGGCTCAACCTCCGTTACATCCAAGTAAGCACAGTCCAACGTCCCGGAACGAAGTGCGCCTGTAAGCGCACGCTGATCCACTGTTGATCCACGCCCCACGTTGTAAAACCGCACACCGGGCCTGCATTTCGAGAAAAAACCAGCGTTGCAGTATCCGATGGTGGAGTCATTGGCCGGCAGAATGTTGACGATATGATCAGCCTTCGCCAAGAGGCTATCTAGCGAAGAAAAATCCACCACTGTCACATCAGTATCAATCGCGGGTTGTTGTCGGCGCACAGCGTACAAATTCATGCCGAACGGCCTTAGAAGCGTGCTCAGACGCCTTCCGATCGCACCGTATCCGAGCATCACGACTGTCTGACCAGTCAAAAGCCGCGAATGATAGCGCCTCTCATCGTAGTGCCACGATTGATCCGTGATCTGATCGCGAAAAGACGGCAGCAATTGACGACTGAAAGCCAGCATCATTGCCAACACATGCTGCGCACATGGGTCGGCGAAAACGCTTGAGACGTTTGTGAAGGCAACAGACCTTTTGCGAAGACTATCAAAGAAGTCAGCGGTGTCGTAACGCGTATAGCCTGCCGAGGATACCTCGATCCACTTTAGCTTCTGGCTTCGCATGCAATCTTCCGGAGCCGGTTGCCCGAACACTACGTCTGCATTCTCCATCCCTGCATCCGGGACTCCTTGAGCAAGGACGGAGGCACTGGCGTGGTCAGAGATCACCAACCGATGCTTCTCGGTTCCCACGCGAAGAATCTCCTCAGCCAAATGATTGACCCGCGTATTCCAAAAAATTGTAAGCGCCATAGAGCAATCTCTGTTTTAAAAACTAAAACGGGCAATCTCAAAAATTGAGATGCCCGTTTTGACAACCCTTGCCATTTCCCTCAGAGAGCGAAGACGGTAGGGTCCATCGAACTAACCCAGCCTAGCTCGGCTTACGAAGAGATTTCTTCGCCCACCGCAAATCTCACAAATCGACGTACACTGATCGTTTCTCCCAGCGCTTTGTTTTTCTCCGCGATCAACTGCGTGACGGTGAGGTCCGGGTTCTTGATAAAAGACTGATCAATCAAACAAACCGACGAGTAAAATTTGTCCATCTTACCTTCCACGATTTTCTCAACGATATTCGCAGGCTTGCCGGCCGGAACTTGACCGCGATAGACTTCCCTTTCGCGATCTGCCAGAGCCTGAGGAATGGCATCTCGCGAAACGCAAACCGGGCTTGCCGCCGCAATTTGAAGGGTGAGATCGCGGACGAGTTGCTTGAATTCTTCGCTCTGAGTAGTGGTGTCTTTTGAAGCTCCAACTTCAACCAAAACACCCACTTTTCCACCGGTGTGAATATAGGAGGCAACTGCGCCGTTTCCCTGAACTTCCAACCGAGCGTTGCGACGAATAAGAATATTCTCCCCAAGTTTTTGGACAGCCGCCACGCGGTCTGCCTCGAGATCCACTGAAAGATTTTCGACGAGCTTCTGAGCCACGCCATCACTCAGGGCCTTGAACGCATCGTTCTTTGCGACGAAATCTGTTTCACAGTTCACCTCAACCAGAACGCCAACTTTTCCATTCCCCGAAATACTCTGAGCAATCACGCCTTCCTTGGCTTCACGGTCCGCTTTTTTAGCAGCGGAAGCGGCTCCCTTTTTCCGGAGCAAATCCACTGCGGCTTCCAAGTCTCCTTTGGTATCACTTAACGCGCGCTTGCACTCCATGAGACCGGCGTTGGTCTTTTCACGGAGAGTTTTCACCATTTGGGCGTCGATAACTACTTCACTCATAAGTCTAGAAATTCGGGTTCAGTTCGTGGTGTTTTTAAATGGACCAACCGGCGGTTATCGCCGGTTGTTTCTTGAGGCTCGGCTGGTCCAAACCGTCCTCCTTTGGTGATCAGGTACCGAGGTCAGTCTGCGGCGCCGGCACAAAACCGTCAGTTGCTCCTGGAACTATTCGCTGACTGCGGAGAGATCTTCGCCTGATGACGCACCTACCGCGGCGGCAGCAGCTGAATTTCCAACGAGAGCATCCACCAATTTCTGCAATACCACGCGAATCGCACGGATTGCGTCATCATTACCAGCAATCGGATAAGTGACTAGAGCCGGGTCGGCATTGGTGTCAACGATCGCTACAGTGGGGATATTGAGCCTGCGAGCCTCAGCGATAGCGATCGATTCGCGAACCGTATCGATTACAATCATCGCGTCGGGCAGCTTTTCCATCGTCCGAATACCTGCAAGGTTTCGCTTGAGCTTCTCACCCTCGCGGCGCAGAGCGGAAATTTCCTGATTCCCCATCTTGGAGTATTCGGGCTGCTTCTCGAGCTGCTCGATGTATGTCATGCGCGCAACGCTCTTGCGGATGGTGGCACGGTTGGTGAGAGTGCCGCCCAGCCAGCGCTGGTTCACGTAATACTGTCCACACGCTTCAGCCGCTTCCTTGATTGCCTCCTGCGCCTGCTTCTTGCATCCGACGAAAAGGACTTTCCCTCCACGTGCAGCTATTGCTGACAAAAACTTGGTCGCGGCATCCAACTGATGAACGGTTGCTCCGAGATTG
>JBILLC010000187.1:0-5253 GCA_044376275.1 Chthoniobacteraceae bacterium
CTTTCAACTGGAGAAACCGTTTGGGAACAAAGACTCAGCGGCGCTGGAGCGCGCTCTGAAAGCTGGTCGTCGATGGTCCTCGCCGGTGATCTCATCTACGTGAATAACCAAGCTGGAGACGTTTTCCTCCTCAGGGCGGCGCCAAAATTTGAGCTGGTCGCGACCAACTCGATCTCCGATGGAATCATGAACGCCTCGATTGCGGTTTCCGATGGGGAGCTGTTTTTGCGGACGGAAAAGCACCTTTGGTGCATTCGTTAAACGTCACTTCATTGTGTGAAATACAGTTCTAGTTTCTTTTAATCATGCAAATTTTTCTCACAGGCAGTTTCCTTTTATTGAGTGCCCTTCTCGCGTTTGCCTCCGCAGCCGGCCCGCAGGATTTACCAAACGTCATCCTCATCAACATTGACGACCTTGGGTATGCGGACATCAGTCCGTTTGGAGGAAAGATGCCGACTCCCAACCTGGAGCGTATGGCAAGCGAAGGCATGAAGCTCACAAGCCACTATGCGGCGCCCGTGTGCAGTCCTTCGCGCGCCGCGATGATGACGGGATGCTATCCAAAGAGGGTGCTGCCGATTCCGGGAGTTCTTTTTCCAGCGGCATCCGTCGGGCTAAATCCTCAAGAGCAAACAATCGCCGAAGTGCTCAAAAAAAAGGGTTACGCGACGGCGTGTATTGGAAAATGGCATCTTGGGGATCAACCGGAGTTTCTCCCGACGGCCCAGGGGTTTGATCACTACTACGGCATCCCGTACTCAAATGACATGGGGATGCGGCAGGAGGGCTCGAAGAGCAACCCGGGAAACCCGATTCCCAAGGGCAATCCTCAAAAGCAGGGCGTGGCATCCACCGAACCTTTGGATGGAACGGGCTTGAGGGGTGATGCACAACCGCCGCTACCCCTGCTCGAGGACTCGAATGTGGTCGAGCGCGTTAAAATTGCGGAGCAGCATACCTTCACCCGTAGGTACACCGAACGTGCGGTAAGATACATTCGTGAACACCAGGCATCTCCGTTCTTTCTCTATCTCCCGCACAATGCCGTTCATTTTCCGCATTATCCGCATCAGGATTTCATGGGAAAATCAGCCGTGAGTTTGCAAAAGGATTGGGCGCTGGAGGTGGATGATTCTGCTGGTCAGATCCTGAGTGTCCTGCGGGAGCTCAAGCTTGACCAGAAGACGCTGGTTGTATTCACAAGCGACAACGGCGGGCCCGTCAATCAGGGTGGTGACAACACGCCCTTGCGCGGCAGCAAGGGAAGTACGCTTGAAGGAGGCATACGCGTTTGCACCATCGCGTGGTGGCCCGGAAAGATAGCCCCCGGCTCGCAAACCAAGGCAATCACCGCGCACATGGACTGGCTGCCTACCTTTGCATCAATCTGTGACGCGAAAGTTCCGTCTGACCGCAAGCTGGACGGAAAAGACATTTCCCCGGTCCTCTTCGGTAAAGGAGATCAGAGTGGACACGACGTTTTCCACTATTACCTCGGCTTCAATCTCCAGGCGGTTCGCAGCGGGCCGTGGAAACTTCATTTGGGTAAAGACGAGCTCTACAACTTGGACTCTGATATCGGCGAAACCGAAAATGTCGCGAAGGAACACTCCGACATCGTTTCCAAGTTGAAGCAGTATGCGGACAAGATGCGGGCCGATCTCGGTGATAAAACGGCGGACGCTCCGGGGGTTCGGTCGCTTGGCCGCGTGAGTGATCCGCTACCTCTTATCTCCTCGAAAGGGGTGGTCCGGCCCGGCTTTGACAAGCTGTTTAACACGCTGCCGTAGCTGCTTCCGCAGTAGAACCCGTACCGTTAGCGATCCGTTGCTTCCTCAGTCGGATTTGATTCACCACTTTTCTTCGGACGGGTGGGATCATCCGCGTTCAGTTTTGGGATCATCCGAGGCTTCCATTCCGGCTTGGAGAGTTTCCCAATGGACGCGTACTCCAGCAGGCGGCTGACGGGAAGGAGCATCAGTCCTGGCACTCCCTTGGCGTTGATATGCGCAAAAAAACGCATGTAATCGTCCATGAAGTGCAGGTCGCCGTTTCCAAGAAGGTTGAATCCGAGCCCTTCCACCTTCAGGTCTGTGGTGCGAAAGATTCCGTCTTTGATGGTGAACGAGGCGGTTGCCTTGTGCGCCATGCTGTAGCCCACTCCGGGCAGCACAGCGCTCAGAACTCCAGAGAGCGGTCCAAGAAAAGGAATCGCGAAGACATTGCCATCGGTGATTTTCAGATCGCCCGACCCGTCCACCTTGCGACCATTGTCGCTTACGCCTTTCCAGAGAAAATTCACGTCCAAAAGCCCTTTGGACTCGTCGTAGCCGGTGTAGAGTTTGCTTAGCTTCGAGAAATTCATGTCGGTGATCCGGAGCGACGCTTTGTTGACTGGATTCTCCCTGTCCAGAGAGACATCAGCATTCCCATCCAGACGCCCTCCGAACATCGGTCCTCCAAGCTCGGTAATCTGCAGGCGCGCCTGTGCAAACTTCAGCTTTGCTGAGACCTTGTCGAACTGCAGAACTTTTCCCGCGAATGTGTAATCCATGCCGCCTTGGCTGTCGACTTGCACGTCTAGAAACGTTCGTTGTCTTGTGCCCGGCGCGGCGCGGCCGCTTAATTGCACGAGGGGCGGCGGCCCCTTGAACCGGTATGGTGCGACTTCGTCAACCCACGCGGGCTCGATCATCCACATGGTTTCAACCGGATGTAGCCTCAATTTTAGGTTGTGCATGTAAATGTCCTTGTGAACCGTGTCCACGGTGATGGCGCCTTCGCCTTTGCCCTCGCTGCGCGTTAGCTCGAATGGACCAATCGATATGATGCCACCTGAAAGCCCCACGTATGTACTCACCTTCTCGACTGGAATGCCGCGAAACACGCTTTTGCCAACAGCCACGGTCCCCCATACGCTGCACTCCTGCAATGATGGCGATGTGCCTGCCGCTTCCAGATCAATCTTCAGCGGTCCCTGATTTTGTAGCCAACCGGCGGGGCCGTATGCGAACTCGGCAGGGAGTGTTGAAACAATCACCTGCGCGGGAATTGTATTAGTGATGCGGGCGTTGAACGAATCGCGTGTCCGCATGGTGTTCCCCGAAAGATATCCTGCGGCGTGCTGAAGTTGGAAATCTCGGATGGCCAATCGGTCCTGATCCCAGGCGAATGCGAAGGTGAGAGACTCGAATGGAGTGGACTTCCATGAAAACGATTTTGTCTCGAAAGAGCCCGTGACCCGCAACGGAACCTCAGGTTCAGGCGAGCCCGCGATCTGGAGCATTAGCGAAGGTCTGTCGTTGAAGGATAGATGTTTTGTGTACTCATGTGCACCGAATGCGTTTCCGATCGCAGCCAAGTCAAGAGTCGACTCAATTTGTGACTTGGCCGTTCCGCCAGCTGAATCGACCAGTCCGACTGCTCGCAACTTGCCATGTGCGTCCTCGAGCAGCAGCTCTTGGAGCGCGAGTGCTTCCTCCCGCCAGCTTGCTGACAAATTAAGTGAGTCAAATTCACAACCGCGGATAGAGAAATCCTCCGCCTCAAGCTTGAGTGTGGCTTGCAACGATTCTGGTACCGCCATGTCGCCGCTAAACTGAATCTTCAATAGCGGGGGATCGGATTTGTACGCGACTGCTTCAAACTCTGGAACGAGTTTGTCGGCGAGCCTGGCGAGTTTTTTTGACGAGCTCTCATCCGAAGGCCCGATTTTTTCCGGATTTGAAATCCAACCATTCGCCCGCAGCCTGATTCCGAGCAGACGAGCCTCAGCGTTCACAAGATGGATTTGTTTGTTCGGGAAAAGAAGCCTTGCGTTGAGGCGAGTGATGTCGATTCGGCGGCTGTTCTGATTGTTTTTCTCCACAGGCAGAGACAGGCGCGTGTCTTACAATTCCAAAGCGCTGAGAAAATTTTTTCTTCGAATGAGCCTGCTGAAGTCGATGCTCAGAATTGCTTGATCAATCTCCGCTAGGATGTGACGTCGTTCAGCGGTCTCGTAAATTTTGACCTCTCTTGCCACGAAACCGCGCCATGGATCCACCGTCAGCCTTTTGAATGTGACCTCTATGCCTCGCTGCCTGAACTCCTCAAAAACCCGCTCCCTCCAGGAACGCCTCAGACCTTGCTTCGCTCCATACCAACCCAGACACACCACGGAAATGGCGAGCACCAAAGCGAAAATCTTCAACGGACTTCGGGCAAAGCGCGGCATGCTGTTTGTAGGTTGGCGAAGATCGGCGACGTTTTCGTCCAGCGCTTGTTTAGCCGAAACAGTGGAAAAGTTGTTCGAGCGATTGCTGGACTGCGTTGAAACTAATGCGCTGTGAGGCGAAGTTCAATGCGCTCTCAACCGCCATTTCACGATCGTGACTGTGATCGAGCAGTCGCGACGCCGTTAAGCTAAGATCCGGTGTATTGACCCCGTGTCCGCATAACTCTGGGAATACAATGCGCTCAGTGGCCCCCGTCCCGCCAATGCACGGGATTCTGCAAAGAAGCGCATCCCCTGCGACGCGCCCCGGGCCTCCGCTTGCATCGAGTTGAAACACCATTTTGTGCAAAGCCATTTTTTTGAGGTACTCCGCGTAGGGCAGTCTGCTTTCAATCACGCGCAGCAAACCGGCGGGATATTCCAGCTGCCTGAGCCAGCGCCGCCCCCGCCAGCCGTCCAAATTGAACACCGTCACCGGTTCGTACATCTGCCCGGAAACATCCCGCAGTGCGATGAGCGCTTCCAAGTGCCGCTTGTGAGGCGTCCTCCAGTCCCAAGTACCCAACATGATGCCGTGGCGAGTCTCGGGTGGCTGCGAAAAATCCCATTCGGGTGCATCCACGGGGATAGGCTGTGGAATGGTCTCCACATATAGCAATCCACCGGCGCGAAGCACGGGCTCTACGTCTGCGGTGATGGCAAGCCCCGCGTGGGCTCTCGCGCATATTTCCCTCAGAAGAGACAAGTCGCCTGGTGAACGCAGCCAATGGTTCACATCAAAAGCCCCCGTTTTTTCGAGTGCAAGTACGATGATCTTTCCAGCTCTCCGAAGGTTGATCACCGTTTGTCGGCATGCCTTTAGGTTCCGATTCAACACCAACAGCACACGACGCTCATCCGATGGAATCCGCGAGTCGTTCCGGTACACGCCGCCACCGGTGCAAGCGGCCAGCCCCCGGTATCCGAGGGGCGGAGGAAGTTTTGGGTCGGGCGCTCCGGCGTACGCGGGAAACTGCTGGTCTGGTTCTGAGCTG
>JBILLC010000301.1:0-3813 GCA_044376275.1 Chthoniobacteraceae bacterium
ACTCATGCACTCGGGTCCGCTCGATGGCATTCTAAGCGGCAAGATCAGGACGCTCACAGGCGACTATTTGACGGGCGCAAAGACCTCCCCGCAGTCTTCGAAGCGAAGAAAACCCAGTGGTTGGATACGGGTTTCTGGGGCATCGGAGAACAATCTCAAGAATGTGACGGTGGATTTTCCTCTCGGCGTCTTTGCTTGTGTGACGGGTGTGTCTGGATCGGGAAAAAGCACGTTGGTGCATCAAGTCCTGTACCGGAATCTTGCCACTCTGAAAGGAGAGTCACTGGAGGAGGCGCCGGGGACTTGCGCCGCGATTGATGGTGCCAAGCAGATTGGTTCGGTGGTGTTGGTCGATCAATCGCCGCTTTCAAAGACTCCCCGCTCAAGTCCAGCGTTGTATCTTGGAATCTTTGACTCGATCAGGCAGCGGTTTGCTTCCTTACCGGAAGCACAATCGCTGGGGCTGACAGCCAGTGCTTTTTCATTCAACACGGGGCCGGGCAGGTGTGAGCGTTGTGGTGGAAGCGGATTTGAGAAAATCGAAATGCAGTTTCTGAGCGATGTCTTTGTGCGTTGCCCCGAATGTGAGGGGCGCCGCTATCAGGCGCATATTCGCAAGATCAGGCTGGGCGGAATTTCGATCGACCAAGTCTTGGATCTCACCGTTAACGAGGCGGTCAGTTATGCACAGGCGCATGCATTGAAGGAGATGGTCGAGCCGCTTAATGCGCTCATCGAGCTCGGGCTTGGCTACTTGAAACTTGGACAGCCATTGAACGGTTTGTCCGGAGGCGAATCTCAAAGGTTGAAGTTGGTGGAAAGACTGCTGCACCGCTCCGAGGAAAAAGCGTGCCTGATTTTAGATGAGCCCACGACAGGGCTTCATTTTGACGACATTGTTTTACTTGTGCGCGCACTAAACCGTCTGGTGGATGAGGGGCACTCGGTGATTGTGATTGAGCACAACCTCGATGTGATTCGCGCAAGCGATTATCTTATCGACATGGGGCCGGAGGCAGGTGCGAGCGGCGGCTTTGTTGTCGCAGCGGGGACTCCTGAGAAAGTGGCTGAATGTGATGCATCGCATACCGGTCGTTTTCTCAAAACAGCACGCGTGAGGCAAAATGGCGGCTCTGCGAAGCAGGCAAAGACGAAAACTCGCGAGCCGAAATCGGTTATCGAAATCGTTGGAGCTCGCCAGCACAATTTGAAGAACGTTTCGTTGCAAATCCCACTTAACTCGATGTCAGTCATCACCGGGTTGAGTGGTTCGGGCAAGTCATCGCTTGCGTTTGACTTGTTGTTTGCCGAGGGGCAGCGCCGTTTCCTCGATAGCATGTCGCCGTATGCGCGCCAGTTTGCCACGCAACTTGAGCGGCCCGATGTCGATCGCGTCACGGGATTGCCCCCAACGGTTGCAATCGAGCAACGTTTGACCCGGGGAGGCGGAAAGTCCACGGTGGCGACAGTCACCGAGGTGTATCATTTCCTCAGGCTGCTATTTGCAAAAGTGGGTGTTCAGCATTGTCCAAAGTGTGACGTGGCCGTTGCGAGTCAAACCCTGGGCGAGGCGGTGCGCCGAGCTGAGGCCCTCGCAGCCAAGGGCCGGCTGCGGGTGCTTGCTCCTCTGGTGAAGGCGCGAAAGGGTTTCCACACCGAGGTTTTCGCTTGGGCGAGCGTCAAGGGATTCGATCAACTTTTAGTTGATGGAAAGTGGGAGACCGCATCGAAACCACCGAAGCTGGAGCGATTCCGCGAGCATACCATCGAGGTGCTGGTGGGCGAGGCGACCAAGACGGCTGGCACACGCAAATTAGTTGCGCATGCCTTTGAGATCGGGCGTGGCACTGCCCTGCTGCTCGACTCACGCAACAAGCGACATGTGTTGAGTATGGAACGCAGCTGCCCCGAGTGCGGACAGTCTTTTGAGGAGCTTGATCCGCGCTTGTTTTCATTCAACAGCCCGCATGGATGGTGCTCCGAGTGTCATGGGTTTGGCGAAATATGGAAGCGGCATGAAAATCCAAAGTTAGACACTGCTCTGGAGCTTGAAATGGATTATGAACGTCAGCACGAGGCGCTTGAGAGCGGGGAGGCTGAGTGTTGCGAGGGCTGTGCCGGCTCGAGGCTCAATCAAACCGCAAGGGCGGTCCGTGTTGGAGAGACGCCGATTGACGCAATTGTGTCCAAGAGCGCTTCGGGCGTGATGGACTGGCTGCAAAAGCTCAAGTTCTCTGGTGCCGACGCGACCATCGCAGCTGATGTCGTGCCCGAGATCCGCCAGCGACTTCAGTTTCTGGACAGCGTGGGTCTGGGGTATCTCTCGCTGAGTCGATCTGCAAAAACTCTCTCCGGAGGCGAGTCGCAGCGGATTCGGCTTGCGGCCCAACTCGGATCAAATTTACGCGGGGTGTTGTATGTGCTGGACGAGCCGACGATTGGTTTGCATCCGCGCGATAACGTTGCGTTGTTGGACACTCTGGAAGCGCTCAAGAAAAAGGGCAATGCGCTGGTGATTGTCGAGCATGACGAGGATACTTTGAAGCGGGCAGATCACGTGATCGACCTCGGCCCGGGCGCAGGCAAACATGGCGGGCGCGTCGTTGCGCAAGGCACGCTCTCGTCGCTCGAAGGCGCTGAGGAATCGGTCACAGGTAAGTGTCTGCGAGAGCCGCTGAAGCACCCGACGCGCGGCCAGCGGCGTGCGGTTCAATCAAAAAAAGAGGAGGTGCGCTGGATCAGTTTATCAGGCGCGTCGCTTCACAATGTGCGGGCGTTGAATTTGAAGATCCCAATCGGACGGCTAAGTGTATTCACTGGAATCTCTGGATCGGGAAAAAGCACGATCATGCGAGGTCTTCTCAAGCCCGCTGTGCAGTCTGCATTGGCATCAAAGCAAAAGAGCGGCGTCATCAAGTTGAGGGAGGGAGCAGTGCTCCGGGGCGCCGAGCACATCGAGGCGGTTTACGAGGTGGATCAATCCCCGATTGGCAAAACCTCAAGGTCCACTCCTGCGACGTATCTGGGCGTTTTTGACCAGATTCGAGCCCTGTTTGCATCGACGCCGCTTGCGCGAATCCGCGGGTACGAGGCTGGACGTTTTTCGTTTAATTCGCAGGGGGGCCGTTGCGAGGCTTGTCTTGGGCAGGGGATGTTGAAGATCGAGATGAATTTCCTTCCGCCGGCCCATGTGCGTTGTCCGGATTGCGATGGATCGCGCTACGCGCTTTCGACGCTTGAGGTGCTGTATCAAGGCAAGTCGATTGCGGATGTGATGGCAATGCCGATGGAAGAAGCGGTCGAGTTTTTTGGAGTGCATCCGGCTATTGCACGTCCACTGCGCTTATTGTGCGAGACGGGGCTGGGGTATCTGACGCTTGGGCAGGCTAGCCAGACATTGAGCGGTGGCGAAGCACAGCGGCTTAAGTTGGTGAGTGAGTTGGTTCGTGGAATCGGCCGCACTGAGCACAAGCGGATTCGCAAGGGGATGGAGTCACGTTCGGTTTTGTATCTGTTGGAGGAACCGACCATCGGCCTGCACATGGCGGATGTGCGGCATTTACTCGCGGTGCTGCATCGATTGGTGGATGCGGGTCATACGGTGGTGGTGATCGAGCATCACACCTCGGTGATTGCCGAGGCGGATCACCTCATTGAGGTCGGACCTGAGGCGGGGGCTGCAGGTGGTTTGGTGATTGGCGAGGGAACCCCCGAGGATGTGTCGCGCGACCGGGCAAGCCGGATCGGGCCATTTCTAAAGCCCCTTCTTGCACCGCGGAAAAAGGTGGTCGCACCGAAAAAGATAAAGGCGCG
>JBILLC010000189.1:0-5228 GCA_044376275.1 Chthoniobacteraceae bacterium
TTTGATTTCGCAACAGACGACGAGGCGCTCGACGCCTTTCAAAAGCTTTCGCGAATCGAGGGGATCATTCCGGCGCTGGAAACCGCGCACGCCATCGCCTACATTTTGAAGACGGCGCCCACCCTTCCGAGGGACTCAATTCTTATCGCAAACCTGTCAGGTCGAGGCGATAAAGACGTTTCGCAAGCAGCTGAAATCCTGCTGCATTAGCCGCTTCATCCCACCCCCTTATGCGAAGCATGACCGGCTACGGCAAAGGCGAGGCCGCCCTCGGAGGTGTCCGCGTCTGCGTCGAAATCCATTCGGTGAATCGCAAGCAGATCGATATCGCCCTCAATATTCCACGATTCCTGCAGAGCCTCGAACCCAGAATCCGCGAAACCCTCCAAACACGCATTTCGAGGGGTCGGCTGAATCTGAGCGTGACGCTCACGCAGGCAGCCGAGAATCTCGCCGCTTCAGCGATCGATTTTGAACTCGCGCGCGTTTATGCGCGCGAAATGCGCAAACTACAGGTGGAACTCGGTCTAAGCGGCGAGCTCAATTTGGACACTCTTATGAGGGCACCCGGGATTCTCACTAACTCCAATACAGACTTGGAGCCTGAGGTCGTCTGGCCAACCATCCAAAGCGCGCTCGGAGCCGCTTTGTCCGCACTGATCGCAATGCGCGAGGCGGAGGGCAAGAACCTGGCCACGGACCTGTACATGCGCCTCTCAAAGCTGCGGGTCATTGTCGAGGGGATCCGCGAGCGTTCTCCAATACTCACGGAAAACTATCGTAACCAACTTTTTGCGCGCATCCAGTCGGTTGCAAGGGAACTGATGCCGGGTGATGAGCGGTTGCTGAAGGAGATCGCCATTTTTGCTGAGAAATCCGATATCACCGAGGAACTCATCCGACTCGAAAGCCACTTCAACCAGCTCGAAAACTTGCTCGCCCAACCCGAGCCCGCGGGCCGCACTTTGGAATTTCTAATTCAAGAAATCTCACGGGAGTTCAACACACTTTCGGTCAAATCCAACGACGCCGAAGTCTCCCAGACGGTGGTGACAGCGAAGACGGAAATCGAACGCATCAGAGAGCAGGTCCAAAACATTGAATAGAGCCGTGAGCACCCCCACACCGATCCAAATACCAGCCCGCATCGACGGGATTTTATTCGTGATATCCGCCCCGTCTGGAGCTGGCAAAAGTACTCTGCTCAAC
This sequence comes from Chthoniobacteraceae bacterium, assembly GCA_044376275.1. GTDB lineage: Bacteria > Verrucomicrobiota > Verrucomicrobiia > Chthoniobacterales > Chthoniobacteraceae > Chth-196. The sequence continues at coordinate 1,210 of JBILLC010000189.1, forward strand.
GGGATCCGTCATTTTGGGGACTTTGAATACTCGGTCTCCTGCACGACCCGCTCCCCCAGACCCGGAGAGCAGAACGGCGCCGACTACCACTTCCTGACGCGCGCAGAGTTCGAAGCGGAAATCAAACATGGCAACCTGCTCGAATGGGCGGAGGTTCACGGCAATTATTACGGCACGCGCCGAAGCGAAGTCAGGGACCGGCTCAGCCGTGGAATTGATGTTCTCGTCGATGTGGATGTGCAGGGCGCTCGGAGCATCCGAGCATGCGCAGACGCATTGATCGCGGATTCTCTAACGGATGTATTTCTAGCTCCCCCGAGCATGGAGGATCTGGAGCGTCGCCTGAGAAAACGCGGCACGGAAACCGAGGAACAAGTCTCGACGCGGCTCAGAAATGCCTCCATGGAAATGAGTTGCTGGAATGAATACCAGTACATCATCATCAGCGGCTCGCCTGAGGACGACCAATCCAACTTCCGCGCGCTCATGGTGGCTGAACGCATGCGAGTCCGGCGTTTGAGAACCCGCTAACCGAAACACGTTGCAATTGCGAATTACGAATATGAATGCACCCATCGTCGTTCTCGGAGTCAGCGGATCGATTGCTGCCTACAAGTCCGCCGACATCGCCAGTCAGTTGGTCAAACTTGGTTGCGATGTGCGCGTGGTCATGACAGAGAACGCGACGCGCTTCATCACGCCACTCACGCTTCATACACTTTCGCGCAATCAAGTCGTTGTGGGCAAACAATCTACAAGCAAAGACTGGAAGCCTTCCCACATCGCCCTCGCAGACTCCGCCTCACTTTTATTGATCGCGCCCGCGTCTGCAAATGTGATCGCAGAACTCGCGAATGGACTCGCAAATCATCCGCTCGCCGAGATTGCTCTCGCAACACGCGCGCCAATCCTGATCGCTCCCGCAATGAACGGAAACATGTGGGAGCATCCCGCGACCAAGCGAAACATCGAGTCACTTAAGTCATTTGGCTCAAAAATGATAGGACCTTCATCCGGAATACTCGCCTGCGGATACGAAGGACTCGGAAGGCTCGCTGAGACTTCCGAAATCATTGCGGCCGCCCGCGATATTTTGCGTGTTTAAGCGCATCGCATTGCCGCTTGCGCTGAAAAAAAGTTTTTTGCTTTTTCACAATTGCGTTGACGCATTTGTAACAAACTCATATCGAACTGCCCTGCAGACAGTATTCTGCAATTCAGAAAATTTGCCCGCCACCACGGGTGGAAAGGGGGTGTTACCACATGTCAGCTCCGAAAAAAGCAGTTGCAAAAAAAGCTCCGGCGAAAAAAGCCGCAGTGAAAAAGGCAGTAGCGAAGAAGGCCCCTGCGAAGAAGGCAGTAGCAAAAAAAGCTCCTGCTAAGAAGGCAGTTGCGAAAAAAGCTCCGGCGAAAAAAGCCGCAGCTAAGAAGGCACCAGCCAAGAAAGCAGCGCCAGCGAAGAAAGCTTCCGCGAAAAAAGGTAAGTAAGCTTTCGAGCGACCTCTGAGCAGAGCCGGTGTGAAGCTGGTTCCCCTCAATGGAGTTTTAAAAATGGGAGGAGAATACACGTTCTCCTCCCATTTTCTTTTACAGAGCTCATCCCATAGAAAATGTTATCTCCATGCCCACCCCAATCTCCGTAGCCAGCGCCGCCGCTCGACAGGCAGGTGAACTCATCCGCAGTCAATTTGGAAAGCCCCTCGAGGTTGCCGGGATGTACGCGCACGACATCAAACTAGACCTCGATGTCCAATCACAGAACCTTATCACCAAGGCGCTTCTGGATTCTTTTCCCGATCACGCAATCTATGGAGAGGAGGGCATTGCGGGCAACCAATCCAGCGAATACCAGTGGATCGTGGATCCCATCGACGGGACGGTGAACTTCTTCTACTCCATCCCACACTTCTGCGTTTCCATCGCCCTCAGACACGCCGGCGAAATCTGCGTTGGCGTCATCTACGATCCAATGCGGGACGAATTGTGGACGGTTGAAAAAGGACATCCGGCAACCCTCAACGGCGTGCCGATTCGGGTAAGCACGCGCGCGTTGATCGGGGACTGCGTGGTTTCGGTCGGGATGTCGAAGTCGGCGGCGGTCATCACCAACGCCACGCAATTGCTCGAGAAATTCGCGAAAAAAGCGCGTAAATGCCGCCTGATGGGCAGCGCCGCACTCGACCTCGCATACGTGGCCTGCGGTCGGTTGGACGCCTACATCGAACAGTCCGTCAGCCTCTGGGATGTTGCAGCGGGCAAACTGCTGGTGGAATCTGCCGGCGGAAAATTTGAGTCCACGGCGCGCGAAGATCAACCGGACAAAATCAGCGTCCGCGCGTGGAACGGCGCGGTAGACATCTCGCTTCAATGAGCGAATCAACCGAACCATTCTGGGCACCCCTCTCGGGCATCGGATACGATGTGCACGCGTTCGCCGAAGGCAGGGCGCTCGTTCTCGGCGGGGTTAAGATTCCCTTTCACAAAGGTTTGGACGGGCATTCTGACGCTGACGTCCTTTGCCACGCGATTGCCGATGCGATCCTCGGTGCAATCGGCGAACGGGACATCGGGCACCATTTCCCGAATACCGATCCCAGCTACCGGGGCATTAGCTCGATTGAACTGCTTCGCCGAGTCGGCGCCATCCTTGCCAAGCGCGGCGCTCGATTGATGAATGTCGACTCCACTTTAATTGCGGAAGCCCCGAAAGTCGGGCCGCACGTTGCAGCCATGCGCGAAAACATATCCCAAGCCTTAGGCATCAGACCCGACCGCGTGGGCGTGAAGGCCACCACCAACGAACGCATGGGTTTTGTCGGCAGAGAAGAGGGCATCGCCGCATTCGCCGTGGCAAGCGTGCTCATACCAACGCCACCCACAGTCTCCGGACACAGCGCTTGATTTGCTCCCATGGAAGTACGCCTGTTCAACTCCCTCTCCCGCTCGTTGGAGCACTTCCGCCCGCTCGATCCCAAGGGCGAGGCGGTGAAAATGTACACGTGCGGTCCGACGGTTTACAACTACGCGCACATCGGAAATTTCCGTGCCTACATTTTTGAAGATCTTCTTCAACGTCATCTTGAGGCGCGTGGCTTCAAGGTCGAGCGCGTGATGAACCTCACAGACGTGGATGACAAAACCATCCGTGGTTGCCGCGTGATGGGGGTGCGGCTTGCCGAGTTCACCCAGCGTTACAAGGACGCTTTTTTCGAGGATCTCGGGCAACTGCGCATCAAGCGGGCGACACATTTTCCTGCAGCAACCGAACCCCGCTACATTCAACGGATGATCGAAATGATCTCCTTTCTTGAATCGAAGGATTTCGCGTACAAGGCGGAGGACGGCTCGGTTTACTTTCGTATTTCGAGCTTTGCGGACTACGGCAGACTTGCACACCTCAATCTTGAGGAGTTACGGCCCTCCGGGCGCATCAACACGGACGAATACGAGAAGGAATCCATCGGCGACTTCGCACTCTGGAAAGTCTGGAACGAGGAGGACGGCGATGTCTGGTGGGAAAGCCCGTGGGGACGCGGACGACCCGGATGGCATATCGAATGCAGCGCGATGGCGACTGCAATTCTGGGACCGGAACTGGACATCCACTGCGGTGGCGTAGACAACCTTTTCCCGCATCACGAAGCGGAGATCGCCCAATCCGAGTGCTACACGAGCAAGAAATTTGTAAAATACTGGCTCCACTGCGCCCACCTGCTTGTCGACTCGCAAAAAATGAGCAAGTCCGCGGGCAATTTCTACACGCTCAGAGATCTGATCGAACGCGGTTATACCGGCCGCGAAATCCGCTACGCGCTCATCAATGTTCACTACCGGCTGCCGCTCAACTTCACTCTGGCGGGACTCGACGCCGCACGCGCCGCGCTCTCAAGGATCGATGCGTGGGTTCGGCGGCTTCAGGAGTGCAGCCAGTCCGCCTCACCCGAAGGTGTGCCAAACTCTGCCGAGGCGGAGTCTTTTTTGAAAGCACTCGACGATGATCTGAACATCTCCGGTGCACT
>JBILLC010000190.1:0-5211 GCA_044376275.1 Chthoniobacteraceae bacterium
ATGAGCTTTACAAAAAGCTCGAAGAGTAACCTTTCAAAAACGTGTGCGGTGTATTTCGAATTCCAATGAAAACTTTCCTCTTACTTTTTGTTTTTCTTATTCAAATTGCTTTTGGGACTGTGTTCGGCGCGGACCAAACCTTGAAGCTCACGCTCCAGTCGCGTTCCCCAAGCGGTTCAAAGCGTGGTGTGCAAGAGTCGTGGCTGGGCGCAAAAACAGCGCTGATTGTTTGCGACATGTGGGATTCGCACTCGAGTAAGAATGCCGCAGCGCGCGAGCGCGAGTTTGCTCAACGTTTAAACGAGTTGTTGAAAGTCTCCAGAGACGCCGGCGTCCTCATCATTCATGCTCCGAGCGGTTGCATGCAGGCCTACGAGGGAAGCCCCGCGCGGGAGCGCGCAAAGTCTGCTCCGCCCGCCGCGCGCATCCCCGATGGGATCGCTGCGTGGTGCAAGCAGATTCCTTCTGAGGAAGCGGGGGTTTATCCTATCGACCAGGAGGACGGAGGCTCCGATGACGACCCGCTTGAGCATCAAGACTGGGTGCGCAAGCTCGAGGAAGAGGGGCGGAATCCGAAATCACCGTGGAAGCGCCAGATCGATTTGCTTGAGATCGATGAGGCACGCGATGCAATTAGTGATTCTGGGGTGGAGATCTGGAATTTGCTCGAGTCGTTCGGAATTCAAAACGTGATCTTATCCGGAGTGCACACCAACATGTGTGTGGCTGGTCGTCCGTTCGGGCTGCGTCAGATGGCGAAAAATGGGAGGCATGTCGTGCTGATGCGGGATCTTACCGACACGATGTACAATCCCAAGAGTTGGCCATTCGTGAGTCACTTTCGCGGAACCGAGTTATTCATTGAGCATGTCGAGAAGCGAATCTGTCCGACGATTTCATCGGAGCAGTTCATCGGTGGGAAGCCGTTTGCATTTAGTGCGGCCACCGCGGGACAATCTCGCGTGCAGGTTCTCTTGCTGGGGGACAGTACGACTGAGGCCTCGATTCCAAAGATTCTCGCACCCGAAGAACCGCAGCTTGAGGATGCGCTCCGGATCTTACTGTCGGCTCCTGGCGATCTCCCCGGGGTAGATGTTTATAATTTGGGATTGAGCGGCGAATTCATCCGAAGACTTCTGGATTCCGGACGGTACGATCGTGACGTGGCGACCAAGCCCTCTGCTGATTTTATCTTCATTCGCTATGGCCTTAATGACCGCTCGAAGAGGGAGGGATTTGTCGAAAATTTTCCGAAAGATTTCCACGAACTTATCAACAGGCTTCGAAAGGACCATCCGAAGGCAGTCATCATTCCGATGTCGGTGATTCCCTATCAACCCGATAGTGACAATTCCTCGATCAACGCGCTGGTGAGACGAGTGGCGGACGACGAGGGGTTGTTATTCTTTGACATCCATCCACGTTATTCCGAGGAACTGAGTAAAGGACCGAATATGCTCAATTACAGGCGTATCGCACTTTCCAAAGTCCCCGGGGATCTTCGTTCGATCGTGAAACCTTATGTTAGAGCGCTTGGCGCCGAACCCTACGTTATTGTGTTAGATCACCGCTTAGATGCACATCTTGGACATGTTCCGGGCTGGTTTTCCGATCGGCACCCAAACCTTGCCGGTTATCAGGTGATCGCAAGTGAGACCGCTAAGTTTCTTGCGCCGCTTATTCGTGCAAACTGGTCAGGCAAATAAGGACGGAGGGCAGATTCAAAACGCAGATAAGCTGCTTCGAGTATCGGCGTTGACACTCAGCGGCTTTCACTCAACGCTCAATACGTGAGTCACCCCTCTCTTGATCGCCGTGAATTTCTGCAGTCACTTGGCGGTGCAGTCGCTGCTGCCGCCCTGCAAGGCCGGCCGCTTTATGGTTCGGCGGAAAGCCTGCAGATTAGGTCCACGGGTGATGGCTTGATCGACGTCTCATTCTTGGAGGACACCGATGTGCTGATTTGTGGTAGCACCTTGTTCGCTTGCCAGCTTGCGATGGACAGCGCCAAACAGGGCAAGCGTACTACCCTTGTCATGGAGCGGGTGAACCCATTTTTTGAGGGAATTTCTTGTCTCCGTCCGTGGGTTGAATCTTCGGAGTGTGGCGGTTTTCCTGAGGTGGTTCGCAATGTGCTGAGCGGCGCCACTGTGGAGGAAAAAAGCGGACGCATTTATTTCAACGCATCAAAGGCTGCGATCGAAATTGAAGATCAACTTGTGAATTCGGGCGTCCGGTTCTATTACAATGCTGCAGTTGCAGGAGCGCTTGGGAGCAGCGGCTCCCTCCGCGGCGTCGTCTTTGGTGGGAAAACAGGTTTGTTTGCAATCGAGGGGAAGGTGATTGTAGACGCAACTGTGGAAGCCACCGTTGCGCGCTGTTGTGGTGTGCCGTTTGAGCCGGTGGCTGGCGAGCGCCGTTATCACTACGTTGCTGATCTCTCTGCTCCGGTTCCTGAGCGCAACTTTTCTTACGAGGCCGTCAACGGCGTTAAAGTTCGCTGTGAAGTTCATCATTACTTCGCCTCTTTCGATGTGAGTTTTTCCTCCGATGCCACCGGTCCTTTGGCATTCGCGCGTGACTTTGATCGCGTCTACGCCGCGGTTCTGGAGGCTCCTGGGCAGGGCGGTGAAAAGCGCTTCAGAGGAGCGGATGGTTTTTTTTGCAGTGGGATTGATAAGGTAGAAGATCGCTGGCTTGTGTCTGGGGAGGACACAAGATTTCCGAATCTTCTCATCTACGGTCCGAAGGGAATCCGAGGAAATACGGACGGTTCCCTCGTGTTGAAGGATTGGAAAAGTTTGTTTACCGCCTTTCCAAAGGCTGTGGAGCGGCTGAATGCGAGGTTTCCGTCGGCGGCAAGCCCGGCAACGGAATATGAATTCTGGAATTTAGGATTGTCTGTTGATAACGCAAAAAGTTCGGGCATGACTCATCGCTTTACGGATCATGGTTTTGATGAGCCGGGAAGTGAGACGCGGCGGGTTCGCTTTTTGCCTCCATTGCCGTCGGAGTCATCTCAGGTGCTTGTGTGTGGAGGGGGCACTAGCGGGAATGCTGCAGCGTACGCTTCTGCGGTACTTGGATTGAAGACGCTTTGTGTTGAACGCGGTTATGAGTTGGGTGGAACCAACACCATCGGTGGGGTCACCAATCTCTGGTTTGGTAGGAAAACAGAGGCGTTTGATGCGTATTACCGGGCGATGGATGCCAAGAACGACGGGTTGAATGCACCTGGCTTTTTCCGCGGAGTCAAAAAAGCGGGGGCAGACTTGCTTTTTGGATGCGCGCTTACGGGTGTTGCGATTCAAGGACGCAACGTTCATCGCATCTACATCACAACGCCGTTTGGTTTGACATCGCTTGGGGCCCTTCACTTTATCGACGCTACCGGAGATGGTTCCGTCGCCGCGTGGGCCGGGTGTGGTTATACCTTCGGCGGCGAACATGATGAATTGACTCTCTGGGCTTCCTTCGCGGGATACAAACCCGGCAGGCCCGAGGCGCTACGTCCTTTTCTGTCACCTTGCGATGAACGTAGTGCGGCCGATGCAACGCGTTTCATTCTATCGATGCGACGCAATAGTAAGATCTCGCTGGAGCAACCGCACGTTCCTCCTACCTTTTATCTGGCGCCGCGCGAGTCACGGCATATTCGTTGCGGTGCTCAGTTGACATTCTTGGACCTTCTTGCGGGCCGCAGGTTCAAGGACGGGGTGTTTCGCGTGGAGTCCAATCCTGACATTAAAGGACTCGCGACAAGCGATGCGGCAAAAAGCGGATTTATCCCAACCGATTGGAAGGCGCAGTTCCGTGCGACGGTGCCCTTTAGTGCTTTGATTCCGGAGACGCTCGACAATGTGATCATCGCCGGTAAAGCGTACTGCGCCACTCACGACGCTCTCTCTGCGGCACGAATGCAACGAGATTTGTGCGTCATGGGTATGGTTGCAGCGAATGCCGTCCGTATGGCGATAGACAAGAAAGTTCTTCTTCGCGATCTCCCTGTTTCAGCTCTTCAGCAGGTTCTTATCTCAAACGGAATGCTGAAGGCCGATGAAATCGCTTCTGATGATTTTGGGTTTGCAAAGTCACCTGAGGAGCTGGCGAGGAAGATCGCATCAACTTCCGACATGGACACTGCTTTAGTGGCGTCGGCAATGCTTTGCCTGATGCCTCGCGACCGCGTGCTTCGCGCGCTGACCCCGCACCTTCTGTCTCCGGGTTTGCCGATGCAACGCTTGCTATGCTTCATTGGACATCCGAAGGGCATTGAGTTGTACCGGCGGAACGTCGGGCTCGCGCTTGGAGGTTCGAAATTAGATCAGGAACTCTTCGGTGGAACTGGTACCAAGCATGTGATGCCAGACCAGGGTTACGCGCCTGTGCCCGCGCTGATGCTCGGCGCATTGTGTCAAGCGGGGGATACCGGTGCCGTACCTTTGCTCTCCGTGCTTGCGGAGAAACTGGATTTTAATGAGGACGAAATGCGTGCGGGGTGGGGGTATTATTACAGCCTCGCCTGCGGGTTTGAGCGGCTCGCTTGCTCCGATGGCGTGGCGCCTTTGCGGCGTGTGCGTGGAAGTGTGCTCTTTCAAACGCCACCGGTGAACAGGCGGGGGGATGTGCGGAAGTGTGCCGATGTGATGCAGGAGCGTCTGACGTATCTATCAATGGCGCTGTCACGCGCACTCACGCGGTGTGGCGATGAGCAGGGGGCGCTTGAGTTGTGCGAGTTTCTGGATGAGGCGCGTGTCTGTATTGCTCGTGCTGCGCGGTCCGAACTCGTTGCGGCCTCCAAGCAGGACTTTGGGTTTAACGCGCGACGCTGGAAAGACTGGCTTATGGCAAACGGCTCACGGGTTGCCCCGAATCCGTTAACAAAAAGGTTCGCATGAGCAGACATTCACCAGGGGCCCGCGCAATTTTGGTTTGGAATATCCCGGCCAGAATTTGTCATTGGGGTTTTTCTGTGTCTCTGCTTGGAGCCCTTTTTTTTGGTTTTTACACGGACCCTGAGAGCGATGCGTTTAAGTTGCACATGTTGTGTGGACTTGCATCCTGCTGGTTTGTATTCGTGCGAATTTTGCTTGGTTTCTTCGGCGGGCGTTTTCTGCGGTGGACGGATTGCTTCTACCGCTTTTCTGATACCGCAAGGTATTTCGTAGATGCGCTGAGGTGGCGTAGAGTGGAGTTTGCAGGGTTAAATCC
>JBILLC010000191.1:0-5208 GCA_044376275.1 Chthoniobacteraceae bacterium
TTGGCATGGAAGGCAATCTTCGATGGAATTTGGCTGTTTTCAGTGCTCCGCAAAGCGAGCAACCCTAAGCAAACGTGAGTCGTCGGATGCTGATTTTCGCAAGCTGAAGATGTGATTTATCAAAATTTTGATCAGTGGGGATGGCGCGCACGTGCAGTGGAGGTGCAGGGTGGAAACTCGGCGGGTATCGGGCGCTGCTTTGGTGGAAACATTGGGCGGCCGGTTTGTTATTGGTGCTTCTGCAAAGTTTGCTATCGCTACTCGCCAATCGCGGTGTTGTAGTTTTGCTTCGCAGTGATGAATACGCTTCCCCCCAGCGATTTCCCTTTCGCAGGTCGTGGCTGGTTAAGGCCCGGTGCTGCTCTTGTTTTCGCTTCAGCGTTTTTAGCGGGAAGCATCGTCCGGGCTGAAGTAGACTACGCCAAGGCTGTGAAGCCTCTTTTGCAGGAGCGCTGCTACGCGTGCCATGGCGCGCTCAAACAAAAGGGTGGTTTGCGGCTTGATACCGCCGAACTCATCCGCAAAGGCGGCGATTCAGGCGCTGCGATCGCTCCGGGACATCCCGCAAAAAGTTTGTTGATCGAGCGCGTGCTCAGTTCGGATCCAGAGGAGCGCATGCCTCCAAAGCACGAAGGCGAGACGTTCAATCCAACTCAAGTCAAATTGTTGCAGGATTGGATTGCTGCAGGTGCGTCTGCGCCAGTCGGTGAGAAACCAGAGCCGGATCCACGGGATCACTGGGCGTTTCGTCCACCCTCTCGGCCGCCTATTCCTGAGGTTAAAAATCAAGAGTGGGCGGCGAATCCCGTCGACGCGTTCATTGCTGCACGGCATGCCGCAAAGGAGTTGACGCCTCAATCGAGCGCGCCGAAGGGTATTTTAGTGCGACGCCTTTTCCTCGATTTGGTTGGAGTGCCACCCTCGCTGGATGAAATCGCGGAGATCAACGCGATGCCCGAATCGGATTGGTATGCGACTATTGTTGAAAGGCTGCTTGCAGATCCACGGCACGGCCAGCGATGGGGCCGCCATTGGATGGATGTTTGGCGATATAGCGATTGGTGGGGCTTGGGCGAGCAACTCAGAAATTCTCAAAAACACATCTGGCACTGGCGCGATTGGATCATTGAATCACTAAACAACGATGTGCCCTACGATGAAATGATCCGTCTCATGCTCGCCGCTGATGAGATCGCACCGGCGGATCCCTCTAAGCTCCGTGCCACAGGATTCCTCGCGCGAAACTGGTTTTTATTCAACCGCAATACATGGATGGAGGACGTGGTGGAGCATGTTGGCAAGGGGCTGCTAGGACTCACATTCAACTGCAGTAAATGTCATGATCATAAGTATGACCCCATTTCGCAGACGGACTTTTATCGGCTGCGCGCCGTTTTTGAGCCCTACCATGTGCGTCTCGATGTAGCGGAAGGAGGCGCGGATTTGGAAAAAGACGGGATTCCACGAGTGTTTGATGCAGACGTATCGGCGCCGACTTATCGGTTCGTGCGCGGTGAGGAAAGTCAGCCCGATCAATCCGCTGTGATTGCGCCTGGGGTGCCTGAGCTTTTTAATTTCGCATCGTTTAATGTTGTGCCAGTGGATCTTCCAATGGCAGCGCACAAGCCAGAGCGCCAGCCCTGGGTGCTTGAAGCACATACGGCAACGGCTGCCAAAAATCTCGAAACCGCCTCGGAGTCCCTCAAGAAAGCCGTCGCAAAGGTTGCAAAAGCTCGGCTGGAGGTAGAAAAAAATGTGGGTTCCGATTCTTTGCTAAAGGCTGTTTTGGAATCAGAGGCGGAAGAGTTTCTCGCCCGCAAGACTTTTGAATTCTCGCAAGCGGAAAAACACTCGGTTGAGGCTCGCGCTGCAGCGATGCAGGCTCTTTGGCATGCTGATTTCAATGAGCAGTCGCTGCGGACGGCCGCGATAAAAGCCGAAAGAAAAAGCTCTTTGGCGAAACAAGAGAAGCTCGTGGCGGATGCAAAGCTCAAACTGCTGCGCGCCCCTGAAACCAAGAGAGTGGAATTTCAAAAAAAGCTTGATACCTCTATCGATGAAGCGGCAAAGGTTGCCAAAGCTGCTGAGGCGGAGGTAAATCCTTCGCATCACTACACCCTGTTGTTCGGTGCAAAATGGAGTGCGACGCGGTTCTCGAATTCGGCTAAAGACGATCCCGAGCCCTCTTTTCCGAGGCAGAGCAGCGGACGCCGGACGGCGCTTGCGCGGTGGCTCACCGATCCGCGAAACCCGCTGACGGCGAGAGTCGCTGTCAATCACATCTGGACGCGCCATATGGGTGTGCCACTGGCACCGGGAATGTTCGACTTCGGCCGCAAAGCCGCAACTCCAACGCATCCGGAGCTGTTGGACTGGCTTGCCGCCGAAATGGTACAGCACGGGTGGAGCATGAAGCATCTACACAGGGTAATTGTAAATTCTCAAACCTATCGGATTGCATCGTCTGCCGCCGGTGCAGAGGGCAGCATCTCGAAAGACCCGGACAATCTCGAATACTGGCGGCGAAGTCCAATCCGGCTTGAGTCCGGAGTGATACGCGACGCTATACTGGCGCTTTCCGGTTCATTGGATTGTGCGTTGGGCGGACCGCCCGTCGAGCCCGCTGCACAGGAGAATTCACCGCGCAGGAGCGTGTATTTTTATCATTCCAATAATTCTAGAAACCTTTTTCTGACGATGTTTGACGAGGCGCCCGTCAAAGAGTGTTACCGGCGCGAGCAAAGCGTGGTCCCGCAGCAGGCTATGGCCATGACAAACAGTTGGTTAGTGGAAGAGTCCGCGCGGCGCATTGCAAAGATGGTTTCCGAGCGTTGCCCTGAGGCCGCGGGAGAAGAAGGCTTCGTGCGCACGGCCTACGAATACGTGCTCGGAGTCCCACCTCAGGTGAGGGAATTGGACGCATGTATTGATGCGCTATTGCGTTTGCAAAACGCCGTCGTTGAGCCGTATTCGCAGGCTGATCGCCTTTCAAGACACGACGCACAACGGGACGCCAGGGCTCAGCTCGTTTGGGCGCTGTTAAATCACAACGACTTTGTCATGCTTCGTTGAAGCCGCCTCATTCGCTACAAATGAACTTCGACACAGGTCATGCATCAATGTTTGGATCCCGAACGCGCCGCGCTTTTTTGTGTGACGCTGGGTCGGGTTTTGCCGGTATCGCGCTTGGAGCGATGCTCGGGAGGGAGGCGGAGGCGTCATCCCTTCGTTGGACTCCACCGGACGGCTTGCCGCATCGCAAGCCAGCAGCCCGAAGCGTGATATGGCTTTTCATGAATGGCGGCGTCAGCCACATGGAGAGCTTCGACCCCAAACCCATGCTCACCAAGTACGGCGGCAAGACCATTGCCGAGACTCCGTTCGCAGACGTACAGGATCCTAAAAAACTGTCGCTCGAACGTCTCGTGGTGCCTGATGCCAACGGTAATCAGCGCAATCGAATTTTTCCGATGCAAATCGGGTTTCAGAAACACGGGCGCAGCGGAATTGAAATCAGCGACTGGTTTCCAAACATTGCCGCGCACGTCGACAAACTCGCAATTGTGCGCTCGATGTACACCACTGATAGCAACCACGGCGCGCAAACGCAGTTTCATTCTGGTCGACACATGGTGGATGGTAATTTTCCAACTCTTGGCGCATGGGTGCATTACGGGCTCGGTAGTCTAAACGAAAATCTTCCGCAGTTTATTTCCATCGGCACCCGTGAGTACTGGAATAACAAAGACGGGCATTATCTCGGCCCCATGCACGACGCGGTGCCGATGCGAATTGACCCCGCAAACCCGCTCGATTTTGGCCGCCCTGACCCGCGTACTCCAGTCGGTGCTCGCGCGATCGGAATGGATCTCATACGCAAGCTCAATTCGATGCGTTCAGAAGAGTATCCCGGAGATTCCACGCTTGCAGCGCGGATCGCTTCGTACGAGCTCGCCTTTCGAATGCAGGTATCTGTTCCTGAGGTTTTGGATTTCACCAAGGAGAATGCTGAAACGAAGGCCTTGTACGGATTGGACCAGCCGCACTGCCGGGACTTCGCTGGACAGCTTCTGGCGGCGCGCAGGTTGGTGGAGCGGGGTGTGCGCTTTGTGCAGATCCAGCATGGCGGCGGCGGTGCGGGCGCATGGGATGCACACGGCGGGCTCAAGGCAAATCATTCAAAACTTTCGACGCAGGTGGATCAGCCGATCGGCGCGTTGCTCGCGGACTTGGAGCGCCGCGGTTTGCTGGAGGAGACACTGGTTGTTTTCGCGACCGAGTTTGGCCGCACCCCCGGATCTCAGGGCGCTGATGGACGCGACCATCACATTTTTGGGTTCAGCGTTTGGATGGCGGGTGGGGGAATCAAAGGCGGGATCGCACATGGCCGGACCGACGAGCTCGGGTTTCACGCAGTGGAAGACAGGCATTACGTCACGGACATCCATGCGACCATTCTTCATCAAATGGGGTTGGATTCGCGCAAACTGGAGATTCCCGGACGCAAACGGCTGGAAATTGATCACGGCAAGCCGATCAAGGAAATCATCGCCTGAGGTTAGATTTCCGACAGCGGATTGGCTCGCAGGAAAACCGAATTGGAAAGCCTCCGCTGCGGACCCAACTGATGTCATCGCCGTCGCAAAGCACTGGCTGCCGCTCAGGGAGAAGGTTGTTTGGCGAGCGATCCCAGCATACTCCTGAACCGGCTCAAGTAATTCGGCAGACCGCTTTTCGATCTAAACTTGCCCAGAGCCACTTCAGGGAGTCTGTTTAACGAGCATGGCACTTTAGCCGAGTTTAAGGTGGGGATCCATGAGCGGGCCCGGTGCATCCATTGTCGATGTTTAACCATTTCCTTGTCGCAAATCATCGTTTGGTGAGATCGCGATTTGTTCAGGTGCTGCTGGATTCGCAGCTACTTACAGTTTAGTCTCGACAGCGTTCGAACTCCTCACCACCCGATCTACCCTATGAAGCGTCACCGTTGTTTCGCCTTTTTGTGCTCAGTCGCACTCGGCATTGCTCTCATCGCTCCACTCCGCGTGCACTGCGCCGATTCGAAGCCCATTCGTGTTCTTCTGGTGGACGGTCAGAACAATCATCAATGGAAAAACACGTCGCCCATTCTGAGGCAGGCACTCGAAGCCTCTGGACGCTTTACGGTCGATGTTTCCACCTCTCCCGAAAAGGGCGCGAGTAGCGAGT
>JBILLC010000403.1:0-3133 GCA_044376275.1 Chthoniobacteraceae bacterium
CCAATCCGAGCCTCCTAATGCTCGACGAACCATTCAGCGGGGTGGATCCGATCGCCGTGGCGGATGTTCAGCAGATAGTTACGAAGCTCAAAGACATGGGTTTGGGCATCCTGATAACCGACCACAACGTGCGTGAAACGCTCTCCATCGTGGACAGGGCGTATTTGATTTTTGAAGGGCGTGTTGAAACGCAGGGCACCAAAGAATTTCTGGTCAACGATCCGGTAGCCCGCCGGGTGTATCTCGGGGAGGGCTTTCGGATGTAGTTGAGAATAAACAAAAACAAAACCGGACACGCGCTTGTGCCAGAAAAGAGCGTGCCCACCGAAATGAACAGTGACTATGCAAACAGCTAATGTGAACGTTCCTATTCGAGTGGATGGCAGACACCTAGTGGTGACAGAGGCCATGTATCAGCATGTGGTGCAGAAACTAAGCCACCTGCATCTGGATTATCCTAAAATCATCGAAGCACACGTCGTGCTCGATCTTCAGAAGCATCGAAACCGGCATTTCGCTGAGATCATCATGCGTTGTGCCAACCACATCACGCTCGAGGCCTCGGTGACCACCAATGACCTCTACGCGTCCATCGATCTAGTGGTCGCCAAAATTGCGCAACAGATGCGCAAATTTAAAACCCGCCACCTCCTGGGCTATCGCGCCGGACGGCGTGCGGCATAACCCGGAAATTCCATCCGATCCGCAAGCCCCTATTGAGCGGGTCCTCCCCAAAGACCGTCTTTTCGGAGGACCCGCACTGCGGGATGAGCTCAGCCCGCGATCAAAGGCAGTCCGCCTATTTTCGACAGAGCGATTGGAACCCGCCAGCACCGGCAAACTCGCCCGGTCTCTTCAGGTTCAAATCAGGTTCAAATCGTACTCTTACCCGACTAACGCTCGTTCGGCCTCGCAAGTGCCGCAACTTCTTCGCCACTGAGGATACGATCGAAGACTGCGATTTCGTCCAGTCTTCCCTCCCAGTTTGAATCGTGATCGCTGCGTCCCCCGAAAAAGCACTGCTCGATTGAAGCTTTTGGAGACACGGTGGTCTCGAACTCCAAATTCCCATTCAGGTAGACCTTCGCCGTTCCCTTGGCGCACACCAGCGCGAGATGCTGCCACTTCCAGCGTGGCACCTCGGTTTTCCCAGTTGCAACCGGAACAAGCTTCCCTGCCTCGCTCAAAATAATCCGACCCGGCATTCCCGCCGCCCCTGCAATACCCAAATGGGTTCCGAAAGCAGACATGCCATGGTCATGATCCCTCGAAAAAAGCCATCCGGAGACATCCCTCCCCTCGTTCGGCATGCCGTTCCAAAGCCAAAAGGAAACTGAATAGACATCCTTGATTCCAGGCAATCGCGCCCGGAGCCTACCCCCGACAAAAAGGGCGGCCCTGTTCTTTAAAGCCTCACCACAGAACGCCTCCGAATGCGGTCCCTCCAGGTAATAGGTGACACCTGCTTCGTACACCGCGTCGCGGTGATGGCCGCTTTCATCCACTGCATGCGGCCCAGTGAACTCATTGAGTCGCCAGAACGCCAACGGTCGCATCGCGAGCGTTCTCTTTGTCGCCTCGCCCGCAGGCAGCGCCCACGAGCGCCGCACGCTTCCCGTCACCGATTCCAAAAGTTCTATCGCCGCCTGTGAAATCTTTGCCTCCGCATCTGTCTCAAGACCCGCCGAACGCGCCGGCCAAGTATTGTACCCGCCGAAAGCGTGTTGTTCGGCCGGAGGGATATATCCGTCCCCTCCATTGGCAAGCTCGATCACCATCGTGTTTTGGAGCGGGCTGGCGGCTTTGATTTTCAATCCTGTCACCGCATACGTCTCATTCGGCGTGGTGGCAATCGCCGTCGAACCGATCCTTAACGCCTGGACCACGACATCCGTTCGCTGCAATTCATCGAGAAGAATTTGCTCGCGGGCATAAACCTCAGTCTGCGTCTTGAGCGGCCGACCGCCAACTGAATCCATTGTCCGCTTTGCCCACTCCAACATCTGTTTGCTCGGAACGCGGTATTTGAGAGGCATTCGCCTTTCCTCCATTCTGAGAACTGCGTCCTCCTCGTATACAATTCCCGCGTACGCGCGCATTGCAATCGCAAGCAAACCGTCGGTGTATTCTTGAATGGTTGGCTTCGGCCGTTGCGCCTCGGGGATGGTGTAGTCGGTACGATAAATGTCCCCGCTACAACCATGCGACATAATCCCTACAAATTCCGGATTCCCCTCTCCGGGCGAGGGCGCGATGCGTGCTTTCAATCCCTCGCTGAAAAGCCCGAAATAGTCTGCGCTGATGTCCGAATCCCCAAAATAATGCATTGAGAAGTTTCCCATCACACAAATCGGGCGCCCTACCTTGCTCTGCACAGAAAAGATCGACAAGTCCGGATCCTTCGGCCCGGCCTCGCTTGTGACATCATCCCAATTCCGCCCTGCGTGCATGTTCGCCCGTACGGTCCTGTTTCCAAATGGGTCTTCCACAATTCGATCGGGACGGCGGATCCACTGACGCAAGGCGGTGAATCCCCCCGCATCAGCGCGAGCGAATCCCACTCGCGCAGGCTCCAGGTTTTTCAAGGCGCGTTCGATGGCCTCGAGTATGCGTCCCCTCAAAAATGGCACGTAGTCTGGGTCTGCATCCGTACCGAGGCACCCCATTGAGGCCGGTGCACTATGGGCGTGAGTGGCAGAGATCAAGATGTGATCGGTCCGCAAACCGAGTCGCTGGTTTGCTTCGGCCTTCACGCTGTCCACAAACGCGCGGCCCATCATGCAGCTATCCACCACCACAACCGCAACCTGCTCCTGTTTATCCGAGAGAACCAATGCCCGCGCGTGCACCCGCGTCTTCACCGTCGCTAAAGAGCGGCTCAACATTCCACCATTTACCAGCACCGGAAGCTTCGACGGCGTTATATCCACGACCGCACTTCCAGCCTGCAACTCAGCCTTCAGGGAAGCGTTGGATGCCGCGAAAAGAGAAATACAAACAAACAGGGGGGAGAATGTTTTCATGAATCCACCAAACCCTACCTTCAGAATAGTATGATTTTCAATTTATTAAAGGCAGCCTTTACGCCGAATCGGACCGCGTATTTTCAAATGCCCGCCCCCGCGCTCTGAAC
>JBILLC010000192.1:0-5206 GCA_044376275.1 Chthoniobacteraceae bacterium
GAGGAATGTCAGCGGAATAAAAATCGAGGAAATCACCGTCAGCACCCGCATGATCTCGTTTGTGCGCAGCGCCACTGAAGACAAGTACATCTCCATGTTGCCCGACGCCATGTCCCGATACGATTCAATCAAATCCATGATCTGCACCGTGTGATCATAGCAGTCGCGCAGATAAACCTTTGTCTCCCCCTTGAGCAGCCCGCTCTCATCGTGCAGAAGCGCGCTGATCACCTCGCGTTCGGGCCACACAAAGCGCCGCAGATGCGCCAGCAACCGTTTGCACTCGTGAAGCTCTTTCACATGCCGTTGCGAGGGACTTTTGACCACCTCCGTGTCCAGCGCGTCCAGCGAGTCTCCCAGATTCTCAAGCAATGGGAATTGCTGGTCCACCACCGCGTCGATGATCGCGTAGGTGAGGTAATCAGCGCCGTTCTTGCGGATTAATCCGCGGCCTGAACGGAGCTTCTCGTGGACCGGCTTGAAAGTGTCCGTAAGCGGGTCCTCCTCGATGCTGATTAAAAAACCAGGCCCGAGAAAAAGCGCGACTTGTTCGCGTGAGATCTCGTGCTGCCCCTGCATGGACATCATCTGAAGCACGATGAAAAGGTGTGTTTCGTAAGGCTCGACCTTCGGTCTTTGGCCGACATTCAAAACGTCTTCAAGCGCGAGAGGGTGCAGCCCGAAGCGATCCCCAAGCGCCTGCAAGAGCGCGGTGTTCCGCAACCCGTCCACTTCCACCCACAGCACGGGCCCGCCGGGAGTCGGCTCCGGGATCTCGTCCACCGAGCTGATTTTGACTTCCTCAAGCGTTCCGTGATCGTAGCGCGAGTAGCGCAGTTGGGTGGGCGCGGTCGAAACGGTTTCCTGTGCGGCCTGTCCCTGCAGCTGGGCCTGCGTTTTTGGAAGTGAATATTTTGTCCGAAACATGAACGCACTTTGTGAGATTACACCCGTTGCGCCCCGATGTGCGTGCGTCCAGACATGGCGCGGCTCAGCGTCAATTCGTCGGCGTATTCCAAGCCCGCTCCCGCCGGAATGCCCTGCGCCAAACGGGTCACCCGCACCGGTAACGACTGTAACGCGTCGGCGATGTAATGCGCAGTCGCCTCTCCCTCGACATCGGCGCTGAGCGCTAGAATGACCTCCTCGGGCTGCGTGGTGCCGATGCGCTCGATCAATTGCGGAATCTTCAGCGATTCCGGCCCCACATGATTCAGCGGCGAAATGCGCCCCCCGAGTGCATGGTACCTTCCGTGAAACGCCCCTGAACGCTCAAGCGGTAGAATATCCGTGGGCTGTTCTACCACGCATACAATCTTCGGGTCCCGCGAGGGATCGGTGCACAGCGAGCAGGGATCGGTTTCTGTAAAAAAACCGCAAGCCGGGCAGGGATGCACCGAGGCCTGCGCCAGTTCAATGGCCCGTGCGAGAGTCGCGGGATGCGCGTCGGCGGATTGCAGCATCCAGAGGGCGATCCGCTCTGCGCTGCGCGCCCCGATCCCGGGAAGGCGCTTGAGTTCAGCAATGAGCAGCTTGAGCGGGGTTGGGTATTCGGCGCGTTTCATCCGGACGAGCCCCACTCCATGCCCTTAGATTGGGAATTCTGCAAGCGTCTCCTGTTCTCGGATGCGGTGCAGTAACAGGTCGATGGCGTCGTCGTTGGAGCGCGGAGGACGCGCGGCGCGCAACGCGACTGCCGCCTCCTGCCAACGGCGCTCCCGGAAAAGTGCGACCCCTTCGCGGTACCGGTTGAGCCGCTCGAGCGCGTCCAGTGAGAGTGCGCCCTTGTTGGCAAGCAGTTCAAACACCGCCTCCGGAGCTTCCGGAGGCAGCTCGCGCTGCAACAAGTCGATGGGCCGGGCTTCAAACGCTTCACCGGCCAGCAGATGACTGCTCGCGCCTATCAAAATCCGCGACCCGTACAAAAGATTCGCGCTCGCAAGTCTTCCACCCCATTCCGCAGCCTCGCCCGCCACCCCGAAGAAATTCCGGCTGCCGCCGCCGAATTGTGCAATCACCATTTCTCCGGTGTTCACGCCGATGCGCATATCCAGTTCAATGCCGGATTTCAATTCGCACGCCTGGCTGATCACGCTGAAACGGTTCTTAAGCGAGAGCGCGCAGTGCAGCGCGTTTTGTCCCTGCGCGGGGTCCGTCGGCGGCGTTTGAAAAAAGGCGCGTAGCGCGTCGCTTGAAAGCCGGTCGCAAACGCCGCCCCTCGCGCTCACCATCTCCTCGAATGCATGGATGACTTTGTTCAGCAGATTCGTGAATTCGCTCGGACTCATTGCATTCACGAGCGTGGCGTGATTGGTCAGTTCGCAGTGGATCACGGTGCAAACCGAGCGTTGTGGCGTCCTCTCCGAAGCCGCATCCACTGCTTCAACCGGCGTTGCATCGAGCCCTGCAGCAAATGGTGCAACGGGCGCAGCAAGGGGTGTTTGAACCTCGATGACAGGTGTCGGAGCACCAGACGGATTCCGCTCCACTGCGGTTTCCTCCGCCCCGGGTGCGCCTGCTGCTGGAGTTGCCGTGTTGCCTGCAGAATCACCAATCTCAACAAACTCACCAGCCTCACCAGCCTCACCAGCCTCACCAGCCTCACCAGCCGCGCGGGTCTCCAGAGGGCGCGTGGATTTGCGCCTTTCAAGCCGCCACCGAATCGCCTGAATCGCCCGCAAGGCTTCGGGAAGCGCTCCGGCGAATGCGATGGACCCAGCCAACAGCGGAAGTGAAAACTGCAGTCCAAAGACGTCTGCGGCCCGGTGCGTCAGCGGGATTTGAAGCATGAATCCCACGAACAAAAGAGCCCTCCAGCGAGCGCAGGGCAGCGCGGCGGCGGACCACGCTGTTGCGAATACGAGCGGACAGGTGGCCGCCACTTCCGGCAACCGTTCCAGCAGGGCGGCAACCACGCCCCCGCCTGATTCCGGGTCGCGCGCCCGCAGAACGGATGCCAGCAGGGAAACAGCGATCCCCGTCAGTCCGCTCGCGGTGCATACCGCGGCAGGGCTTCGTTCCAAGAGGGGGAGGGGGGCTGGGGTGTGAGAACTCACAATTCTCTGTGTGAAGCAAAATACGGGCCATCCTCAAAGCGTTGTTGGCGTTAGCACGGAGCTCTGCGAGAAAAAGGGATGATCCATGTGGTACTCGTCGAGCCGGAAATCCCACCCAACACTGGAAATGTCGGGCGCCTTTGTCTTGCAACAGGTGCTGTCTTGCATCTGATCGAACCACTCGGCTTTTCGCTCGATGACCGCCTTTTGAAGCGCGCCGGATTGGATTACTGGCATCTGGTAGATGTCCGCCGTTGGCCGAGTTGGCAGGCCTTCTGCGAAGCGGCGCCTGCCGGAGCGCGCTTGTTTTTCCTGACCACCAAGACCGAGCGCCCGTACTGGGATGCCGCCTTCAAGGACGGGGATTACCTGGTGTTCGGACGCGAAACCAAGGGATTGCCGGAGGAGCTTCTGGCGAAACACGCGGATGCCTGCCTGACGATCCCCATGCAGAAGCAGACCCGGAGTTTGAATCTGGCGACCTCCGTTGGGATTGTGCTTTACGAGGCCGTCCGCCAGCTGCGTGTCCGCTAGGGCACTTTGCCCTTCCAACCGTGACCCCGGGACCGCGCAGCCCCAGCTGCGCCCTTCCGACCGTGATCCTGGGACCGCGCAGCCCCAGCTGCGCACCTCCGACCGTGATCCGGGACCGCGCAGCCCCAGCTGCGCACAGACATCGCTCGCAGGCGAACCCCGTCGCGGCCTATCGAACGCGCTTTTGGGCTGCGTACTCCAAGGCGGGTGGGCCCGCCCAAAAACTCTTTAGTGCGGCGAAATTTCGATGTTAAATCAAACCACGCTGCTGACCACCCTCCAACGTGCGCGCTCCATTCCACCTCAAACCACAAGCGATTCCCCGCCATCGATTCGATGTGGCGCCTGTGCATCCGATGATGCACGGGATGCTTTGCCGAATCGCGCGCTGGACTCCCGCGCTTTTAGTTTTAGCGGTCCTTTTCCGCGCCATGCCCGCCGAAGCCAAGGCCGGGTTTGACGAGGTGGCGTCCATTTTCGAACAACATTGTTTCAAGTGCCACAGCCACGCCTCGGGCAAAAGCAAAGGGGGTCTCTTGCTCGATTCCCATGCAGCGATTCTGCAGGGGGGCGAGTCGGGTCCAGCCCTCGATTCCGCTGAGCCCGCTCAAAGTTTAATCATTGAAAGAATCCTCTCAAATGATCCCGAAAAGCAAATGCCGCCCAAAGGCGAGCGGGTGTCGGCCGCTGAACTAAACCGGCTCACCGAGTGGATTCGTTCGGCGGCATTGGTGCCGCCCGCAGGCCGTGCCGCCGCGCGGCCGCCCGGTAAAATCACCGATGAGGACCGTCAGTGGTGGGCGTTCCAACCAGTCTCCACTCCCGTCATTCCGCCGGCTGCAAGCGGCCGTCATTCCATGAATCCCGTGGACCGTTTCATTGATGCGCGTCTCGCCACGGAAGGGCTGGACGCGGCGCCCGAGGCAGAGCGGCATGTGTTGATCCGGCGCGTGACCTTTGATCTCACCGGACTGCCCCCGACGCCTGCGGAGGTGGATGCGTTCGTTCGGGACGCAAGTCCCGAGGCCTATGACAACCTTGTGAATCGTCTCCTCGAAAGTCCGCGTTACGGCGAGCGGATGGCGAGGTTCTGGCTTGATCTTGTTCGCTACGCCGACAGCGACGGGTATCGGGTCGACGACTATCGCCCCAACGCGTGGCGCTACCGCGACTACGTGATCCGCGCTTTCAACGCCGGCAAACCCTACAACCGCTTTGTGGAAGAACAGCTCGCGGGTGACGAAATGTTCCCAGACGACCCGGAGGCGCTCACCGCCACGGGCTATTTGCGGCACTGGATTTACGAATACAACAACCGCGATGCGCGCGGTCAGTGGGATACCATCTTAAACGATATCACCGACACGACGAGTGACGTGTTCCTCGGCCTCGGCCTGCAATGCGCGCGCTGTCATGACCACAAATTCGATCCAATCCTGCAGCGTGATTATTACGCGTTGCAGTCGTTTTTCTCGGGGATTCTGCCCAGGCATGACCAGCCTGCTGCAACCCAGGCCGAGCGCAGCGCCTACGCGGCGGCACTTGCGGAGTGGGAAAGCGCTGCGGCCTCCATTCTCAAGCAAATCGCCGCGATCGAGGCTCCATTCAGGGAAAAG
>JBILLC010000193.1:0-5195 GCA_044376275.1 Chthoniobacteraceae bacterium
ACTCGCTGTCCTCGTTCAAGCAGTACGTCACGGTGACCTGTAGATTACCGGGATATCCCTCTTCCCCGTCCTTGCTCAAATACCGAAAGCGCACACCCTGAGATCCATCACCCTTGAGCCCCTCTGCTTTCCAAACAACCTTGTCAAAGCCCTTATTCCCGCCATGCAACGAGCAGGGTTTTCCGCTCGGGCTATTGTTAGTCGCAAGCTTATAAGTTTTTCCATCCAAGCTAAACTGACCGCCGGCGATCCGGTTGCCAAATCGCCCAACAATCGCGCCAAAGTACGGAGTCGCCTTCTCATATTCGGCGAGCGTTTTGTAGCCGAGAGTGATGTCAGCAACAGCCCCTTTCTTGTCCGGTGCTTCCAAGCTTAAAACAATCGCTCCGTAAGTCATCGCTCGAAGCTTAACCCCGCGGCTGTTGGTGAGCGTGTAAACTTCAACAGGGATGCCGTCAGTTGTTCGGCCGAAAGGTTCGGGAGCGGGGGCGGAAGACGCCATTGCAAGTGTGGTAAATGCCGCGACTGCCACGAGTGCCGCAGCGGTATGGTTCAAGATCATGTTTAGGGGAGGTTGGGGTACGCTTTGCAGCATGTTTCGATTACACACTGGAGCATCCGAGGGGAAGCCATATTTCTATAAGCTGCAAAGCCATGCAGATTAACCTCTCAGACCCGGATCCAAACGACACCTTTCGCAATCTGATTTGCCTTTACAGCCCGGACGACTGACTCTTGTTAACTGCAATCACCCCCCATGAACACCTCCCGCGACAACATCGAAATGCCCCGCCACTCTTCAACAGATTCAAATTTCACCCGCCGCGAGTTTTTACAGGCGGGAGTGAGCTCTCTGATTGCAGCATCTCTGCCTAACGATGCGAACGCCAACGAAAGCGCTAAATCGGAGACGCTTGTAAAGCAGCTTTTTCTTTCACTGTCACCTGAGCAGAAAGCAAGCGTCTGCTTCGCTTTCGATCATCCCTTGCGTTCAAAAGTGAATAACAATTGGATGATCAATAAGTCGCAGAAGGAAACTTTGAATGCGGATCAGAGAGATCTCGTGCGCCAAATTTTTCTCAGCCTTCATTCGCCACAATACGCGGACAAGGTTTTTCAACAGGTCGTCCATGACTCGGAGGGAGATGGCTTCGACGGGGGAACCTCCGTGGCTTTGTTCGGCGAACCCAACAGCTCGTTTGAGTTTGTACTCACCGGGCGCCATTGCACGCGCCGATGTGACGGAAATTCCGTGCGAGGCTCCGCTTTCGGAGGGCCAATATTCTACGGTCATGCGGCAAAAGGCTTCCGAGAGGCAGCGGACCACCCCGGCAACGCGTACTGGTATCAGGCCGTCCAAGCGAATGAAGTGTTTAAAATGTTAAACGGAAAACAGCGTGATTCTGCCCTAGTGGATAAGGTGCGGGAGGAAAAAGAAACCGCGACGGTGGCTCTCAGCGGGAAAAAATCAGACTTACCCGGTATTCCGATGGCGGCACTTAGCAACGACCAGAAGCAGATGGTTAGAAAAGTTCTCGCTGGTGTGCTCGCACCATTCCGGAAGGAAGACGTAGAGGAGTCTTTGCGCTTGATTGAACCACAGTTTGACTCGCTCCACATGGCTTTCTGCAAGTCCATGGACATTGGAGGCGATGGGGTCTGGGATGTCTGGCAAATCGAAGGCCCCAACATGGTTTGGCTCTTCAGAGGTGCCCCACACGTTCACACCTGGGTGCATATCAAAGAGGCGTGATCAACGAATCGCATTAGAGACATGCGCCCCTGCTCCTCAAGGCAGCCGGCCTTCCTCAACATCCATCAGATCAAAAAACACCTCGATGTCTGACCGCCCCGCAAGTCCCGCCTCCTCTTTCTGCCTTGCGAAACCGAGAGAGGCAGAATCGCGCCAACCGCGCTTTTGCATGAACCCATTCCAAATTTCAATCTGCTCCGCATCCGGACGCCTGCCGTTCTGAAAACACCATTCCAGCACTTCCTCATCTGTGCCACCCTCAAGGGTTCGCCTGGTTAGATCCTCGTAATCGACCCCCAGCAATCTGCATACTCGGTCATCAAAGGTTCGCGCCCCTTCAACAGGTCCAAGATGGTATCCGTCAGGTAAATTGCCATGCCTCGCGAAGTAGCGGATTTTGTCCAAAATTCTCGCGAACACAAAGATTCCACCGACCTGAACACGCGGAGAACGGAATGGGAAAGACATCTTCGACGCTATACTGCGTCACAACGGCAATGTCTGCCGAAAATTTTAATCCATGCGAGCGTTCTGAGACCTTTCTTCAAAGGCACGCAGAGCTCCCTCTACCTCGCAACGAGGCGATATCCGATCCCAGCTTCACTCACAATTTTTGGGGCGAGCGGACCGAGTTTCTTTCTCAGGTGGGTAATATGGACCCTAATACTCGACGATGCGTCGAATTGTAGTCCCGGCCATACCTTCGCCATGATCTGATTTAACGTAGCGACCCGTCCGCTAAATTCAGCCAGAACCTTTAACAATTCGAACTCCGTCGGAGTGAGTTTCAAAAAATCTTCGTTAATCCTTACCTCGTGATGAAGTAAATCAAGAGAGAGCGACCCCACTTCAATCGTCGAGCTCTGACGCGTGAACCGCCTTCTTAAAATCGCGTCAATGCGAGCCAGCAGTTCGCTCGTCGAAAACGGCTTTGTAACATAATCATCAGCTCCCAAATCAAGGGCAGAGACTTTCAAGGACTCCGTATCTCGAACTGAGAGAAACAGGACCGGAACATCCGTCCACTCACGCATTCGTTTCAAAACAGCTAACCCGTCCATGTCGGGCAGCATCATGTCAAGAATCACGGCGTCCGGCTGCTGAAAAGCCGTCTGCTGCAACCCTAGGATTCCGGTGTCGGCTTCGCAGACCTCAAAGTCCCGCGACTTTAACACCATTCTGAGCAGACGCCGAATCTGAACCTCATCGTCAATAATGAGAATCTTACTCATGGCGAAGCATCTTAAATCTCCACTTGCTGTCCCAATTCAATGACCCGACCAATCGGAATTTGAAAGTACGATGCCGGCTGCTCTGCAAGCTTGCTCGCGATTGCAAATAAATGCTCTCTCCATTTTGCCATTCCAAGACGGCCACTTGGAACAATCACCTCGCGGCCCATAAAGAAGGTGCACTCCTCCGGCACCAGCTCCAACCCCAACGCCCCGCACAACCTCAGTAGACGCGGCACGTTCGGCCTCTGCATGAATCCATAGTGACCTGTAACCCTCCAAAAGCCGCGCCCCAGTTCTTCAACCTCAACCTGGCGCCCAGGCCGCACCCAAGGGTCGTCCTCGACCATGATAGTAAGGAAAACAACCCTCTCGTGAATGATTCGATTGTGTTTGAGGTTGTGAAGCATAGCAATGGGAGCACGGCCACGACTGCTCGACAAAAATACGGCGGTCCCAGACACAACAACTGGCGCGCGCCTCTGCAGACTCTCAATCAAAAGCTCTTGTGATAGTCCTGACTCCTCGAGCCTACGCCGCACCAAACATCGCCCTCCCTCCCACGTAGTCATCAGTAAAAACACAACGACTGCAACAGCGATCGGCAACCAACCACCGTCGAAAAACTTTACTAGATTTGCACCTAAAAAACAGGTTTCAATCGTCGCCGCTATCGAACATATCGGAATGATTTTCCAGAGCGGCCAAGCCCACAAATTGCGCGCGACGAAGTAAAATAGAATCGTTGTGATGAGCATTGTCATGGTCACCGCCACCCCATACGCAGCCGCTAAGTTTGTGGAACTCTTGAACAAACACACCAACGCTATGCAAGCGAGCATCAGCGCCCAGTTGATGAGTGGGACGTAAATCTGCCCGCGCGAGTGCTCACTTGTGTGTAAAATCGATACGCGTGGCAGATACCCAAGTTGAACCGCACTGAGCGTCAAAGAATACGTCCCGGTAATCAACGCCTGAGAGGCGATCACCGTGGCAGCTGTTGCCAAAATAACCAAAGGCACAACGCACCACCCAGTCACCATGTGAAAAAACGGTGCGCTTGCGGCAGAAGCATCCTTCATCAACAAGGCTCCCTGCCCAAGATAGTTCAGTAGAAGACAAGGAAAAACCACAGTGAACCACCCTCTGCGGATTGGTCCGGCACCAAAATGCCCCATGTCCGCGTACAATGCCTCCCCACCGGTGACCGCAAGAAAAACAGACCCAAGCAACACAAATCCCCTCCCCTCTCCTTCCAGAAGAAACCTAAATCCATGAACTGGGTTGAATGCATCCAATACTCTGGGTTCTGCGATCACATGAACGACGCCGAGCAAACCAAGCACTACGAACCACAGCAGGGTGACCGGGCCAAAAAACTTTCCAACCCGCGCAGTTCCAAAAAATTGAAAGCAAAACAACAAAATCAAAATAACGACAGTGATTGCCATGATGAGCGTGTCGATAGAACTGCACCACTCCGTCATTTTTGACGCATCCGTCGGGGGACTTCCAAACACACCACCATCTCGGAGACCCTCAACTGCACTTAGAACCGAGATCGCAGGAGTGATCATGCCATCTCCAAACAGGAGCGCTGCCCCAACGAGGCCCATGCACATGACGACGCCTCTCTGTCGGGCACTCTCTGACAGCCCTTGCGCCGCGAGAGCCATCAGAGACAAGACACCTCCCTCTCCCTTATTGTCTGCGCGAATTACAAATACCAAATACTTCACACAGATTAAGGCTACAATTGACCAAATAATTAAAGACACCACGCCAAGAATGTTCGCAGGCAACGCCGCAACGTGATGAGGGCTCTCCGGGCTGAAGCACTCTTTTAGCGTGTAAATCGGACTGGTGCCGATATCGCCGAATACCACTCCCAACGCGGCAACGATTAGAGAAATGGAGCTACCATGATGATTAGGCCGGGCATGCTCGGCCAAGGGGTGCGATGCATTCATTCAAAGACGAGCGATGCAATGGGCTACCTGTAGCCCGCCAGTTAACCTTGGGGCACTAGTTGTTAAGAATAAGTAAAGCCACTCGGTGAATCCGTTGCATGCACAACTTAGGTAACTTCGCTTACCGCACTCGATGCGAGCAACCGATACCCAATGCCCGGCTCATTAATGACCCTCACCTTTGTGGCATCAAGTTTTTTACGGATGTGGTTGATATGCACCCTCAACCCCTCGGCTTGA
>JBILLC010000518.1:0-5195 GCA_044376275.1 Chthoniobacteraceae bacterium
GTCGTCGTGGTCAGAGGCACTGTGAACCTGAAGGAAAGGGTGCGCAGCGGTGATGCAGCGGTCGGCGTCAGACTAACCAGAGACACCGGGGTCGCCGGCATCACCTGGGTGCCGCCGGTGAAGTTCCAAGCATCGTTCACGGTGACCGTCGGCTTGGTGATTGCCGCCAGCTTCAATCCCCATGTTCCCGTGGCCAGAGTGACCGCCAGTGAATCGCCTCCGTTCACGAAGCCGCTGAAGTTCACAGTTGATTCCGACGCCGTTCCCAGCATCGAACCCGCGGTCATCGCGGACGCAACCGTTGGAGCGTTGTAGAGGCTGCAGAACGGACGGACTTTCCGGGCCACGGTCGTCTTCAACTCCAAATCACCATCAACCGGCTGCACAGCGTTGTTATCGGTGGAGGCGACATTCACAAGACGCAGCTTCACCAGACCTGCGAGATGCCCCGATCTGCCGATCGATTTATAAACCGCGGCGGTGTCGTCGCTCATCAGGTAGGTTGAAGAGCTCATCGCTGCATCCGTTCCATCCCCGAGGCGGCCGGCCATCGTGACCAATCCCGTGCTGCTCACCATGAACACCGCGTGGCCAGAGCTCTTCGCAGTAGTGCCCTCGTAAGTTGCCAGCACTGCGCCAAAGTTCTTGCTCAAGATGCTGGAAGCTGGCGTGGACCGCTTCAAGGTCCCAGCCGTGCTGAGCGTCGTTGGGCTGAGCGCGCTCTGCGCAAACCAAGCCGTTCCGGCTGTCGCCAGCGAGCGAAGCGTTTCGGTGGAGGTTGCGCTGATGGTCAAATTCCTCACGTCCGCATCGGCCAGCTTGAGCTGGAAGTTGACGGCCGGCAGCGACCCGCGCGAAACCGTCACATTCGAAATGCCATCCGGACCGAAGCTGCCCACCAGCGTGAGGGCTTGGCCTTGATAATCCAGCACGCCGCTGAAGCTGCCGGTTGCCGAAACGGTCACCGTCACGCGGCCGGGATACAACAGATCGGTGGCGGAATCTGGCGCAGGCGCAGGAGACGCCGCGTTCTTAAGCAGCGCCTGATAGGTACCCGCGACTCCCGACCAAGTGCGAACCACGACATCAGGCGAAACCAACTTGCCGGAACCGTCCACAAGCGCGCCCTTCGAGTTGCTCGCGGTCACGCGATAAGTCCCCGCATTTGCGGCTGCCACCACCAGCGTGCTCTTGGTCGCCGTGTTCACGTTGCCGCTCACATTCACCCAATCGGATCCTGTATTCCTCTGCCACAAGAACGAGTCGGCGGCACCTGAAACGTTCACCGTGAGAGCCACCGTGCCGCCCGCGGGAACCACAACACTCACTGGCGCGCTCACCAGCGTTGGAGCTGTCAGCGTTGTGAGGGTCGGCACCGAGGTGACCGTACCGGCGCTCGAAACCCGGCTGATCGCAAACGGCGCGTAGGTGGCTGTCGCAACGACTGCGGTGGTGCCCGTCACAACCGTCACCGTCGACGTGGTCCCAGTCGAAACTGGCGAACCCACCGGGGTCCACTGGTAGGCGATTTCCGAAGAGCGCGCCCCAGTGGCGTCACCGGCCAGACGCGCAATCGCAGTGACAGACACCTTTGATCCCACAAGCCCTTCCACCGAACCCGGCTGGGTGGAGAAGTAAATCCCGCCAAGAGCCGCGCTGTTGTTGCCACCAGCGGCGATACCCGTGAGGCCCGCCGTTGCCACCGCAACCTGCTGCGGAGTCGTGGAAGCGGTCGTCAAGCGGTTGCCAAGCTGACCATAGGCGTTCAAGCCCCAAGTGATCAGTTTACCAGTCGAGGTCAGCGCCATCGAATGACCGTTGCCTGCCGCCACAGCGACGATTGTGGCCCCTGCAAGCGATCCCGTGTTCACCAGCACCGGCGTTTTCTGAACCGCGGCGGTCGCACCCGAGCCAAGCTGTCCGTTGAGATTTGATCCCCAGCCGTAAACATTTCCCGCCGTGTCGACCGCCAGCGAATGTGTTTCGCCGGCAGCCACCATGCGGATGGTTTTCCCAGCCAGGGCCCCGCCTTCGATGACCACAGGACTTGAGCGGTCAAGGATCGTGCCGTCTCCCAATTCGCCCGAGGTGTTGCGGCCCCATCCGTAAACCTTGCCGCCCGCCACCACCAAGCTGTGCTCACTGCCAGCTGCTGCCATCGTCACCGGACTGTTCAATCCGCCTGCCACCTTCACTACCGAAGTCGGAACGTTGCGCGAAACCAGATCGCCTACGCCCAACTGGCCCTTCGCGTTTGAACCCCAGGCGTACACACTGCCTTCGCTGTCCACCAACAACGTGTGCGCGCCATTCGCGCCTGCGGAAATCGACTGAAGTTTCTTTCCAACCAACGCCCAACTCATTCCGGTCAGCTCGATCGGCGTTGAAACCGTGGCCGCCGTGGTCGCTCCAATACCGAGACGCCCGCTGTCGGTCGCACCCCATGTGAAGAGGCGGCCATTTTCCAGCAACGCCACGGAGTGCTGCGCACCAGCTGCCACGGAAACCACGCGCTTGCCGCCAAACCCGGACACTGGATACGCGACGGTGTTGGACGCCGCAGTCTGCGCCACCTTCGTGAATGCGTCGCCAAGCTGTCCGTACTGATTTGTCCCGACCGCGTAGAGGCTGCCCGCCGCGTTGATCACCAGGGCATGCGCACCACCGAATGCCACCTGCACCGGAACATCCACGCCGAGGAACGCCCGCGGGCTGGTCACCGCCGAGCCAAGTGATCCACCCAGCACGCCGGACGCGTTCGCGCCCCAACCAAACATGAAGCCGCGTGGATCCACCACAACCGCCGACACCTGTTTCTGGGTCAAGTCGTACTCGAGGGTCGCTGCCATGTTCGCACCCAAGGCGGAGGCATCCACCGTCAGGAACCCGCTCAGGTCACCCGTGTAACTCATGAGCGTGTAGCGGCCGTAAGCAAGGCTTGAGCCGAACTTCGAAAGTTTCGCGATCGCCGTGCTGGTGCCCAGCGCGAGGTTGCCTGTCACGCTGATGGCGTCACCCGAGAACGTATTCGCCAGAGGCGCGTCCAAACGCAGCTTCACTTCGCCGGCGGCGATGTTGAGGTTTCCTGCCACCGACATCTGACTGAGCACCGCGGCAGCGCTGTCGAGCGCGAGTGTCGCCTTCGAGCCCAACGTCAAATTGCCACTCACAATCGACGGTGCCGTGACCGTTCCGCGCGTTCCGAGGATTTCCAACTGCTGCGCCACGTTCGCACCGAGTGTCCATGTGTCCTGCACTTTCAGAGTCGTGCTAGCCTTCAGGGAAATCTTGCTCGTGGCAAGCGAAACACCTGATGCCAGCGACAACGTGCCTGCATTCACAAACGTCGCGCCAGTGAATGTGTTTGATCCCGCCAGAACCAACGTGCCGGAGCCCGACTGCACCAAGGCCCCAGTGCCGCTGATCAACCCGAAGTTCACACCCTGGGTCAGAACATCGGAGCGCTTAAACTCGATGCTGCCAGCGTTCACGATTGCGCTGCTGCTTGAAAGCGCTCCCGATGCACCGCCGTTGCCGATTTGCAGCACGCCCGACTCGATGCGGGTGACGCCCGTGAAAGTGTTCGTGCCTGAGAGGATCAAGCGTGCATTGCCCTTCTTCACCAGCGCACCCGCGCCGGTCACCACGCCGCCAAACGAGGTGTCCGTCGCACCGCTGAGCGTGAGCGTGTTGCTTTGCAAATTCACCAGACCCACACCTTGAACTCCGGCCAGCTCCTTGTTGGATGCCAGCTTCAAGGTCCCCGCTGCCGCCAATGTCACGATGTTGGTCACAGGCAGGCTGGCTGCACCCGAGAGTGTCAGCACGCCGCCATTCACATTGAACTCGCCGCTCAGCGTGTTCGCACCAGAGAGAGTCAACTCGCCAGCGCCGACCTTGGTCACCGAGGCCGTCCCGCTCATGACACCACTGAAGGTCGCAGCAGCCTCCAGATTCAACGTCGTGCTCGAAGCAAATACACCCGAACCGCTGAAGGCCAGCGTTCCGCTCCTTGTGGCCACCAGATCACCCAGCGTCAGGCTGCCGGAGAGGATCATCCGATTCGCGAAGGTCCGCGCCGTCATGCTATCGCTGCTGAGGCGGCCAGAGCTGAAAGTCAACGTGCCGGTGCCCAAGGCAGCATCGCTTCCAGCGCGCAGCGTTCCCGACCCGAGCACCACTCCGCCGTTGAAGGTGTTCACTCCGCTCAGCGTGAAGTCCGAGGAACCGGTCTTCACCACGGCGCCTGAACCGGAGATCACTCCGCTGAACACCGAGGCGAGCCCGCCGCCCAGCGTCATATTCGCCCCGGTCTGCAGGCTCACCAACCCGGCGCCCGCGAGGGACGCGAATTCCTCGGAGCTCGCCAGCCTGAGGCTTCCCGCACTGCCAACGTTCATGGCAACCGTGTTCGCGATCGCACTGCCACCGCTCAGGGTCAGCAGTCCGCCGCCCACCGAAACACTGCCACCGAAGGTGTTCACCCCGCTCAATGTGAGTTCCCCAGCACCAAGCTTGTTCAAATTGAATGCACCGCTGAGGCTGCCGCTCAAGGTGACCGCGCTTCCGACGTTGAATGTGGTCTCACCGGTGAGCCTCATCGCACCATTCAGGGTCAGCGAACCGCTCGAAACCGTGTCACCCAATCCGAGGCTCCCTGCCACTGCAAACGCATTTCCGAGCGTGCGTCCGGCAATCGAATCACTCGAGAGACGGCCGCCGGTGAAAGTGACCGTACCCGAACCAAGCGCCATATTTGAGCCTACGAGCAGCGATCCATTGGTAAACCTGACACCACCGCCGAAGGTGTTGGATCCCGACAGCGTCTGAGCCGACACACCGCTCTTCACAATCGAACCCAGGCTGCCAGCGATTACACCAGAGAAGCTGCCTGCATTGGATCCGCTGAGGGTCAGTGTACCGCCTTGGAGATTCACTGAACCATTGCCGCTGAGGCTGCCGATCTCTTCAGAAGCTCCCAATTTCAACAAGCCTGCACCCGTGACTGAAACCGTCGCCGTATTCGGCAGAGCCAGCCCGCCGGCGATGCTCAATGTGCCCTCGTTCACACTGACGTTGCCTAGGAAGGTGTTCACCGCCGATAGCGTCAATTCACCCGCCCCGCCCTTGGTGAGCCCGAAGGTGCCGCTTACCACACCGCTCACCGTGACGGCGCTGGCAAGATTGAGCGTTGT
>JBILLC010000194.1:0-5187 GCA_044376275.1 Chthoniobacteraceae bacterium
CCTTTCTAAATTACCAAACGAATGCCAAGAGTTCCCCGCCGACATTCTTCCGGCGCGCTTCGCGCGAACTCATCACACCCGAGGAAGTGGAAAGGATAGAAATTCCCACCCCACTCAAAACCTTCGGGATATCATCCGCACCAACGTAACGACGCAATCCCGGGCGGCTGACGCGCTGGAGATCAGTGATCACCGAACGGCTTCCAACAAACTTCAGACCGACTCTGATTTTCGGCAGCGAATCAGACTTGTCGATTTCCACCGAACTAACAAATCCTTCTTCCTTCAAAACGCGGGCAACTTCGCCCTTCATTTTTGAAAACGGTGCAACTATCTCAGCTTTGCCAGAACGGGTCGCATTGCGAATCCGTGTGAGAAAATCAGCGATAGGGTCAGACACATTACTCATAACGACGATACCCAGTTAACTAGTTTTTTGCCGCAGCGCCCTTGGCCACTTTGGCCTTGTCGGAGAAGGGCATCCCCATTTCGGAAAGAAGTGACTTGGCTTCGGCGTCCGAGGAAGTGCTAGTCACAATGGTAACATCAAACCCAATGTTGCGCTTGATTTTATCAAGCTCGATCTCTGGGAAAATGGCCTGATCCGTCACACCCAAGGTGTAATTTCCGCCGCCATCAAATGCCTTTGGCGAAACACCACGAAAATCCCGGATGCGAGGGAGCGCCATGCGAATCAATCGCTCCAAGAACTCATACATTCTCTCCCCGCGCAGAGTAACGCGGGCACCGATAGCCTGATTCTCGCGCAACTTAAAGTTCGCAATGCTTTTCTTCGAGCGCGTTTCCGCGGGCTTCTGCCCAGTAATTGTGGCTAACTCAGCCTTGGCATCCTCCAAAGCCTGCTTTCCATCAGTTTGGCTACCGATACATGTATTTACCACGACCTTTTCGATCCGTGGAATTTCATGGACGTTGGAAAACCCATGCTTGTCCATCATCGCCTTGACTACATGAGTCCTGTAATAGCTTTTTAATCCTTCTGCCATACGTCTTACCTGGTTTAATTCTGAGATGCTTCGGAAACTAACTTCACATTACTAATGTGAATGGTCCCTTCGCGCTCCACAATGCCACCCTCAGGGCTGTTTTGGGCGCGTCTCAAGTGTTTCTTAATCATGTGCACGCCCTCCACGACGACGCGTTGGCTTTTCGAAATCACTTCAATCACTTTCCCTTGGGAACCACGGTGATTTCCAGAAACTACGAGAACAGTGTCTCCCTTTTTAACGTGAGAAAGCTTGCTCATTATAGGACCTCCGGTGCGAGGGAAACAATCTTCATGAAATTCTTTTCACGTAGTTCACGAGCGACCGGCCCGAAAATACGCGTCCCCTTTGGGTTCATATCCTTGTCGATAATCACTATCGCGTTACGGTCGAAGCGGAGGTAACCGCCATCCTCGCGACGAATTGCGTGGCGCGTCCTGACAATCACCGCCCGCACAACATCCCCTTTCTTGACCGAACCACCGGTGCTTGCTTCACGTATGTGGGCAGTAATGACGTCACCCACAGAGGCACTGAGCGTGCGCTTCCCAATGACACCAATCATTTTGGCCATTTTGGCGCCAGTATTGTCGGCCACATCGAGCCGGGACCTGATCTGCAACATAAGATTTTCCTCTGTGTAAATTTAGTGAGCGATGACCTCAACCAACCGCCAGCGCTTCAGCTTTGAAAGCGGACGAGATTCCATGATGAGAACTGTGTCGCCAAGTTTGGCTACCGACTCTTCGTCATGCGCGTGGAACCGCTTGATCTGTTTGACAATCTTACGGAAACGAGGATGAGGAACTCGGGTCTCGCTCTCCACGATAATTGTCTTCGAGTTTTTCACTGACACCACCTGCCCCACGCGCTCCTTACGGTTACCACGTTCTTGCACTATCGATTCAACTAATTGTTCCATGGTGATGTGTTACTTCGCGGTTGAATTCTGCTTTGCCACCGTCAACACGCGAGCCAACTCGCGGCGGATTGAACGAGCCCTGACCGGATTTTCAACCTGGCCGATCTGCTTCTGGATTCGCATATTGAAGGACTCTTTCCGGAGTTCACCTTCACGCTGACGCAGTTCATTTGCTCCAAGAGCTTTGATATCCTTTAGTTTCATTGGTGATCTCCTTAGGCAGCCGTTGAATGAAAGGAATGGCGAACGAGGAACTTGGTTCGCACAGGCAGCTTGTCCGCAGCCAACCTCAGCGACTCACGCGCAACCGATTCAGGGATACCATCCAGTTCGAATAGAACATTTCCAGGACGGACGACGGCAACCCAGTACTCAGGTGCGCCCTTACCCTTACCCATTCGAGTCTCTGGCGGGCGAGCGGTTACGGATTTATCGGGGAAAATCCGGATCCACAGCTTCCCCTTACGTTTCATGTTACGGGTCAGAGCAACACGAGCGGCCTCAATCTGGGTGTTGGTGATCCAAGCACGCTCTAAGGTTTGGAGTGCGAAAGATCCGAAATCAATTTTAGTGGCGCGGGTGGCGGTTCCTGCGCGGCTCCCGCGCTGGGTTTTCCGGAACTTTACCCTTTTGGGCATCAAAGGCATAAACGTCTTCTATTTAAGGTTAAGCGCGGGAGGTCTCAGGACGTGGTGCGGACTGGGTTGATTCTGCCTGCTGATCTTCCGCTGGTTTGCAAAGCCACACCTTCACTCCGATCATTCCATACACAGTGCTGGCCTCGTAAAAGCCGTAGTCGATCGGCGTCCTTAGCGTGTGCAGAGGGATTTTCCCCTCGCGATACCACTCGGCACGAGAAATCTCTGCACCCCCTAGCCGGCCGGCACAACGGATCTTAATTCCGAGGGCACCGAAATCCATACTCGACTGAATTGTCTTCTTCATGGCGCGCCGGAAGGAAATCCTGCGCTCCAATTGCAACGCTACATTCTCAGCAACCAGTTGGGCGTCGAGTTCCGGGGTCTTGATTTCCTGGATATCAATCTTGACCGACTTGCCGTCACTCATCTTGCTGATATCGTCGGTCATCTTCTCGATCTCCGAGCCCTTGCGGCCGATCACCACGCCAGGACGAGCGGTGCATATGGTCACCCGAATACTGTTCCAAGCACGCTCAATCACAACTTTGGAGACCGCAGCCTGGCGCAGTTTCTGTCGCACATAGCTTCTGATTGCGATGTCACCGTGCAGAAAGCCGGGCAAATCTTGCGGCGAAGCATACCACCTTGAGCGCCAATCGCGATTGACTGCTAAACGATATCCGATCGGGTTAACTTTTTGGCCCATAAAATAGAAAGTTGATAATTACTTGGCCGGAGCCTCGACGAGAATGATCCGGATGTGGCTGGTCCGCTTACGGATGGGGCCTGCACTGCCACGAGCCTTGGCCTGAAAACGTTTCAAAGTAGTACCCTCTCCAACTACAGCCTCCTTCACAAGGAGTCGGTCTGCCCGGAGATTAGCATTATGCTCGGCGTTAGCCACCGCGCTCCTAAGTGTCTTTTCAACCAGGCGGGCAGCCTTCCGCGGGGTGTGCGTCAAAATGTCTAACGCGGTCGAAACACTCAGCCCCTGAATCTCACGGGTCACTTCCCGACACTTGAATGCTGAGAGGCGAGCTCCCTTGTAGATGGATCGAATCTCCATGTTCTTTTTTATTAAATGTTAATACGTGAACTTATTGATACCTGACTCAGCGAACCAAAACCAACTGTGCAGGCTTGCCATCAAATATTGAAATGTCGCCCTGGAATGCGTTCTCAACCACGGCTGCACACACCTTCGAGCGAGATTCAACCACTCTTGCCTTCACACCGGAACCGATTGAGATCAGGGCTCCTTCGAAAACGCCGGAATCTTTACCACATGAAACCAGCACCACACGCTCTGCCTCTAGACATCCGACTACATTAAAGTTCGCGGCCGACGGATGTGCAGCCTGACCAGACAGCTTTTCCGCGCTAGGCTTCAGAACTGACGCTTTGCTCTCCGCTTCAAGCGCCCGATTCCGCCACGTCTGCAACTCACGAATTAAAGCTAGATTCGCCTGTTCGGTGTTTCCCAACGCTGCAGATGCCCTCGCCGTAGCGCCCGACTGCGAAGGGGTTTGAAAACCAACTTCACCAGCAAGCGAAGGATCAGCAGAGACACTGAAAACCATGCTAAGCAAAAGCGCACCGGAACACAGCATCTGGTGTAAGACTGAACAAACTGAATGTGCGCTCTTCATTTCAGAGAAAATAACGAAAAATGCCCGACTTACTTCGTCACCTTGGCAGTGTGAGAACCATGTTTCTTGAACACACGCGTCGGTGAAAACTCCCCTAGCTTGTGGCCCACCATGTTCTCGGTTACAAAAACCGAATTAAAAATCTTCCCGTTGTGCACCAAGAAAGTGTGGCCGACAAACTCCGGCGTAATCGTGGAGCGGCGCGACCAGGTCTTGACAGGCTTCTTGACTCCGGAGTCGTTGAGTTTGTCGATCTTTTCGAGCAGATGCTGCTCGACGAAAGGTCCTTTTTTAAGAGATCTACCCATAAGAAAAATGAATGAGGCTTATTTGCTGATCTTGCGCCGTTCGATAATAAACTTGTCACTCCCTTTGTGCTTGCGGCGGGTCTTAAAACCCTTCGCCAGCTGTCCCCAAGGACTCACCGGGTGTTGACGCCCGCCACCGCCTTTGGACTTGCCCTGACCACCACCCATCGGATGGTCCACTGGATTCATCACCATGCCGCGAACCGTTGGGCGAACACCGCGCCAACGACTACGTCCAGCCTTACCACTCGAGACATTCATATGCTCGACATTGCCGACCTGGCCCATCGTGGCGTAGCAATCCTCATGCACTTTCCGGATTTCTCCGGAGGGAAGTTTCAAAAGTGCATACCCGCTTTCGCGGTTTGACAAAATCACCTGCTGGCCCGCACTCCGCGCCATCTGACCACCTCGGCCCGGAACCAACTCAACGCAGTGTATTGCAGCACCAAGAGGAATCTTGGATAAAGGCAATGCGTTTCCGACCGCTGGCTCAGCATCAGGACCTGCAGAAACCTTCGCCCCAACAATTAAGCCCACAGGCGCAAGAATGTAAGCCTTCTCGCTATCTGGATAACTCAACAGAGCGAGACGCGAAGAGCGAAGCGGGTCGTATTCGATTGCCACAACCTCAGCAACCACCCCGCGCTTCTTCCGCTT
>JBILLC010000217.1:0-4806 GCA_044376275.1 Chthoniobacteraceae bacterium
CGCCGCTGCGGATAT
The DNA here is from genome assembly GCA_044376275.1 of Chthoniobacteraceae bacterium. Classification (GTDB taxonomy): domain Bacteria; phylum Verrucomicrobiota; class Verrucomicrobiia; order Chthoniobacterales; family Chthoniobacteraceae; genus Chth-196. The sequence continues at coordinate 16 of JBILLC010000217.1, forward strand.
CCCTCTCCAAAATCCGACAGTCTTTCCTTTCCTGTGAGCCAGTGGCTTTTCTTCGACGCCATCGAAATTCAAAAAACAAAATTATGACGCCGGCGCCACAAACTTTGCCGATTATACCGCAAATACAACGACTATCCTTTGTTCACATTCTAAGGTTACCACTGCTCGCCTTCGTTGTCCTTGCATCGCTCTACGCCGAGGATCCTGTATTACCGCCGGAGGCGAAGCCGTTGCTCCCACACGCACCATTGCAACCCACGCAACCAAAAGCGGATGAAGGTCGAATTACAAAAACGCAGGAGGGATTCTTACTCGAATCACCGGGGAAGCTCCAAAAAAGCTACAATTTGGCTGTGAGCCGTCGGTTCAACGCCGAACTGCCCGTCGGGACTCTCTGTCTTGCCGTGATCAGAGCGCGCACCATTTCCAGCGACAAAGAGCATGGAAAAGGTTGCATCACCTTCTCGGTGCAAAACACAAGTGACTACCAAAACATGCCCCTTTGGAAGCCGTGGCTGATCGATCAGAAATGGAACACAAGTTTTTTCACCTTCACGTTGGATCATTCAGTGCCGGAGGGCGCCGGCATCGTGAAAGTCAATGTTGGGGAAACCCAGCAGGCAGTCGAAATCGCTGATTTCCAAGTCTACACCTTCCCCCTGGGCTTCGACATCTTTAAAGCGCCGCAGATAAAAAAAACTTATGTCGGTCGTGAACTTGACGCGCCATGGCGGGCTGCGGCTGAGGAGCGTATTGCTAGAGTGCGACAAGGAAAGATCAACTTCCGCGTTGTGGATTCGCAGGGCAGGGCGATTGACGGTGCGAAAGTCGCGGTTGTGATGAAGCGGCATTTGTTTGGGTTCGGCAGCGCGGTGGATGTCCATATGCTATCTGGGCTCACCACGGCCATCTCTGCTGATGACCAGAGCAGATATAAAAATTTGGTGGATGAACTCTTCAGCCGCATCGTCCCGGAGAATGGCCTTCGCGTGTCTGAAATTGACGGCGATCAGAACCCCGGAAAGCTCTGGGAATCCACTTGGAGACGCCGCAATGGCGTTGCTGTGCAGTGGGCACTACAATGGGCGCAGGATCGCAGAATGACCTCACGGGGTCACTACCTCACATGGGGTTACTTGGAGCCTTGGGCGAGGGATGAAATGGTAAAGGGCGGACCCGACGGCCTGCTGGCGCGTTACGACAGACATTTCAAACATGTCCTGCCTCTTTGTGAACCGTACGTTGATGAATGGGACGCGGTAAATCATCCAGTGCCCTTCGCTGAAGCTGATGCACTTTACAATGTTGTGGGCCCCGACGTGTATCCCGAGCTCTACGCGAAGATCCGAGCCCAGACAGAGAAGCTCCTATTCGTCAACGAGGACACATTTAATTCCGATCGTACCGTGAGTTTTGAAAAGCATGTGAAACATATGATTGCCAGAGGCCAAACACCCGATGGTTGCGGTTTCCAAAGCCACTTCAGCGATGACGCCATTCCTGCCATCGACGAGCAGTGGGGTATCTTTGAGCGCTTTGGCAAAATGGTGAAGTATCTCACAGTCACCGAGTACGACTTGCAAACACTGGACGACCAGCTTCACGCGGACCACCTACGCGACATGATGACACTTTGCTTCAGCCATCCGCAAATGACCGGATTTGTTATTTGGGGCTTCTGGGAAAGGCGCCACTGGAAACCCACCGCCGCGATGTTCAAGAACGGATGGACCGAACGCCCAGCGGTGCAGGTCTGGCGCGATCTTGTGAAGACCAAGTGGTGGACCCGTGCGAACCTCGCCGCTGATGCCAATGGTGAGGCGGCCACCACAGGCTACTATGGTTGGTATGACGTAACCATCGCCCACGCGGGGAAAACAAAGACTTTCGAGATCAAACACACCACCAACGGCAATCGAATAATGTGCCTATTCCACTAACGGACCGCGAAAAGATGATTTCAATTGCCGCAAACAAACAGGCAGACACTCCAGCGTGCGCGCTTTTGGGACTATTATTGTGGGCTATCTCAACTCCTTTCAAAGCCTCGTAAAGGGGGACAGTTTTAGAAAGCTGCTCGGACTCCTCGTTGACTTCTTATGCAGAGTCCCTAGCGTGCGCTCGCCATGGCAGGTTTAGTCATTCAACCACGCTCCCGACTTTTTCACGGACACGATTGGGTTTATTCCACTGAAGTTCTCAAATCATTTGGCGATCCTCAGGATGGTGAGATTGTGTCGCTTAAAGACGGCCGCGACAGGATGCTGGGCTCAGCAATATATAACAGCCGCTCACAGATCATTGCGCGCCGCTACTCCCGCCAACGTCAGGAACTGGATCTAGATTTCTTTAAGCGCAGGATTGCGCTCGCACTTGAGTACCGCAGTAGACATGGCCTAGCGAGGCATGTCGGTCGCATTGTTTGGAGCGAGAGCGACGGCTTGCCCGGCGTGGTGATTGACCGATACGGGGACGATCTTGTGTTGCAGACCCTAACCCTTGCGATGGATCGCCGTAAGGGCCTGATTGTCGATGCGCTTAGCGAACTGCTCTCGCCCAGAACCGTAGTTGAGAGAAACGACTCTCCGATACGCAAGGCCGAGGGAATGGAATTATTGACTGGCATCCTGCACGGGCCTGAACCAACACCACAGAGGATCAAATGCGGTCAAGTCGAGTTTGAAATCGACTTGATGCATGGACAGAAAACCGGATTTTACCTCGACCAACTAGAGAATTACGAGGCGGTGGCGCGACACGCGACGGGCCGGACAGTGCTCGACTGTTTCTCCAATCAAGGGGCGTTTGCACTACACTGCGCCCGCGCAGGAGCGAAGCAAGTCACAGCGGTGGATGTCAGCGGGGAAGCAACAGCTCTTTGTCGCAGAAATGCACAGTCAAATGGCTTGGAGGTTGGCGCGATTGAGGAAAATGTTTTTGATTATCTAAATCAAAGGGAACGTTCAGGGGACAAGTTTGATTTGATCATTCTCGATCCTCCATCGTTTACCAAATCAAAGGGACGCATTCACGACGCTCTTCGAGGTTATAAAGAGATACACCTAAGAGCCCTGAAGCTTCTGAATCCGTCTGGCATGCTCGCGACATTTTGTTGTTCGCACCACATGAGCAGGGAACTCTTCGAAAACGTGGTCAATGAGGCGACCGTGGACGCCAAGCGCACTCTCCGCGTCATTGAAACGTACTCTCAGGGGCTGGATCACCCAATCATTTCAACCATTCCGGAGACGGGTTATTTGAAGGGACTGCTCTACGAACTGGTGCCCGGCCGGTAGCCGTCAAGAGACTTTCGGCGTATTGCTGCAAAAAAAGGCATCACTTCGGCCCGTGTTTGAAGGGAAAAATCTGGCGTCCAGCCTGAGGCTGTGAGAGAGCTTTGACACACCTCTCCCAAGCATGCCAGACCACCCACGCTCCTCACAGGAATCCTTTGATTTGTCGGAAGATGAGATCTCTCCGGAGCACCTCGATTCGCAGGTTCAAAAAGCACAGGAACAGCTGCTATCTCTAAAGCGCCAGCAGGAGGCGATCGAGCGTCAGAAACGCGAGCTCGAAGAAATGAGCCGTAAGCAGGATCAACTCCAGGCGGGGCGCGCAGAGATGATTGAAAAGTTCACCCGCGCACTGGTGGTTGTCGAAAGGGAGGAATACGAAACTCACAAAAGAGCCGAGCTTCTGCGATCCGTGAAGGAAGGATTCGGTCAGCACCTCCAGTACTTCGAGTCGCTCGATCTCAAGGGAATCGAGGGGCCGGATCTTGCCCGTGAACTTACCCGCGCGCTCAGCGCCCTAGACGACGCCAAGACCGACTATAGCCAGACGATTCCGAAAATCAGCGCGCATGATACCGATGACACGCAGGCTGCCGGCTTCGGTTACGCATCAGACGCGAGCGGAACGAATCAGTTCATGTACTGGTTCAAAATTGGGATCGCATTCACGCTTCCACTCACAGTCATCGGTCTCCTGTTGTTTTTCGCGATTCTCACAAGTGGCACACGTTAGGTTTCAGCGTGCTGTCTCATTCTCTGACGAATCTTCGCTCAGATACAAAATCCCACCCTCTAAACTCCAAAATGATATTCAAGTCTCTCTCGAAAGGTAGAGCGGGAAGCAAGGCCAAGTCCCCTTCTGAAACGCCTTTTGAAGCTCGCCGGCGAATGCTCGCCGAAGAGGAAAGCCGGTTGAAAGCTGCGACCGAGCTGCATCAGAAATTTATCGAATCCGCCCCGAAAATTGCTGCGGAAAAAGCTCAGGCCCAACGCGAAGTATTTCTACGAAACGCGGCCCGTGGTTACCGAGACGTGGGGGTAGGCGCGGTGAAACTGCCTGACACACGTCACTTGCATAACGAAGCGACCCCAATGTCGCCTAGAATCCGGCGGTCCGACCAGAAGAAGGGTAAGTTTCTGTTCTTCTTCCTGCTTCTCATGTTAGCCGTGGCAGGCTGGTGGGCGTGGCTAACGCTTTCGCGCACTGCTTTTTAAATTAGTAGTCGATCTGAGCGCGCTGTAATCTGGAAAGCGGCGTGAAACGCGCCGGCTAGTTCGCGTGGTTCCGTAGTTTGACGCCAGAGACATGCCGAAAGCGAACATCGAAGGCGCTCGCCGCATCAGGCACGATTTTCACGAGAAGACAGTCGTCTGCGGCTGTCTCAAGATGACCTTGCGGATCCACACTCTGTCAAACCTGCTTTTAGAGGTCATTCTTCCACAAAGTGTTCCGGAAAACCTAACGTGGGATTGTATTCAGGATGCGCACCGAAAGCTT
>JBILLC010000371.1:0-3346 GCA_044376275.1 Chthoniobacteraceae bacterium
TGCCCTCAGGCATGGTCTTCGAGATGATCCGCGCGAGAGCGGCCACTGATCGGCTTCCCACAAGTGGATCGTCGTGCTTGTCGCGGACACCCTCACCTTGGGAACCATGGCAGTCGGCGCACATTTTCCGGTAAATCGACGCCCCCGGATGCGCGGAGAGGGAATCCTCCGATGGATCCCCACGCTGCGCCGACGCCGATCCAGCGAAAATCCAAAGCACCAGCAGCCACCAGTCACGGAGGCGTTGAATTTGGAACTTTCGCTCAAAGGTTACGGGGCGGTCTACCACACGAATATCATCTGCGAGAGTGGTCTTTATTAGAGGTCTGCGCATCCCGTAACCCCGCCAAACAAGGCGAGCCAAGGTTGAATGCTGGCTCAATTTTCTCTGAAAATCCTCGCTCACGTCGATTTTTTAGCAATGGAACCGGAGCGGCCCTTTTCAAAACGCCATTCTCAACTACACTGTGGCAGACATGAAAGTGATTGCGGTGGCCAACCAAAAAGGCGGCGTGGGCAAAACCACGACATCGGTAAACTTAGCAGCCGGACTGGCTGAGCTCGGCTACCGGGTCCTCCTCGTTGACTTGGATCCCCAGTGCAACGCGACGAGTGCCTTGGGACACGAAACCCTCGAGGGCCAGAGCGTATACCCCGCGATGTTCGGTGAGGGCACACTGGCGGACGTCGTGGTCCCCACCCGGCGCGAACACCTGTGGCTGATCCCCGGCGACATCAACCTCGCAGGCGCTGAGGTGGAAATCGCCCGGTTAGAGGACCACCTCACCCGGCTCCGTGACGCCTTCGCAAAACTGCGCGAAGACGCGCCCTTTGATTTTGTATTCCTAGACTGCCCGCCCTCGCTGGGCATCCTGATGACCAACGCGCTTTCGGCCGCCGACGAGTTGCTCGTGCCGATTCAATGTGAGTATTTCGCCTTGGAAGGCCTTTCGAAAATCTACTCCATCGTAGATCAAATCCGAGAGTGCGGCGCCAATCCACAACTGCATATCAGTGGCATTCTGATGACCATGTACATGCGCAACAACCTCGCCCAACAAGTCATTGGTGAAGTGCAAAAACACTTCGGCGACGTCGTTTTCAAGACCATCATTCCACGCACGGTTCGCCTCGGAGAGGCGCCCAGCCACGGAAAAACTATTTTCGAATACGAGCCCGGAGGGCTTGGGGCCACAGCATACCGCTACCTCGCACATGAATTCTCCGCGAGAGAAAGCGCCCAGTCCACCCGGCAACTCGCGGCACTGCACTAACGGAGGCAGCCGCCTCAAACTGTTTCCGTCAACCCGGCGGACCGCTCACCAGAGCATTCAACGCGAGCTTTCTACCGCGCCCTGCGCGCACTACAACCCTTACAGCATCCAATTTTTGAATTATGCAAACGATCGTTATCGGACATCGAAACCCGGACATGGACTCCATCTGCGCTGCGATCGGCTACGCGATGTTCAAGAGGCTCTCCGGCCACAAAGATGTTGTTGCAGCCCGATGCGGTGCAACCAACGAGAGGATCGACTATGTCCTGCGCAAGTTCGGCGTGGACGCGCCCGTATTAATCACCGACATCTCCGCGAAGGTGAGCGACGTCATGCAACCCAAAGTGATCAGCGTTCACGCAGACTCCCCTGTGTATGACGCCATCCAGCTGATCGACCAAAAAAGTCTTCGCGGTCTGCCTGTGGTGGATGACTCCAATCACTGCCTCGGCCTGCTGAGCGCCTTCAAGATCACAAGCCATCTGTTTCCTGCACGCGACGACGCTGCCTCCGCGCGCATCATCACCGCGTCACTCGCTGACATCGTGACCACTTTTGGGGGAGCCCTAGTGGCAGGTTCGCTCAACTCCGAACCGATTGAGCAACTGCTAATGGTGTGTGCGATGGCCCAGGAATCCTTCATCCCGCGTCTTCAGCTTTACCGGGATCAAAAAGTGATTCTCATCGTTGGCGATCGGCCTCACATCCAAGAACTCGCCATTCAAGAACGCGTTCACGCGGTAGTGGTGACGGGGAACCTGCCGATTTCCGAGGAGATTCGAAGCGCGGCGCGCTCCGCAAAAGTGACGCTCATCTCCTCCCCGCACGACACTGCCACAACGGTGCTTCTGGCCCGCGGCGCGGTCCGCGTGGAACGAATGATCCAGCACGAATACGCATCATTCCACAAGGACACCCCCCTGGAGGAAGCCAAACTCAAGGCTGCACAAAGCGGGCAGTTTGTGTTCCCAGTCGTCGATGACTCGGGAAGCCTCATTGGAATTCTTTCAAAATCCGATTTTTTAAAACCAGTCCCAAGACAGCTTGTGCTCGTGGACCACAATGAACTGGCTCAAGCGGTCCGGGGGGCGGCCGAAGTGCCCATCGTTGAGATCATCGACCATCACAAATTAGGCGGCTTCAGTTCGCACTCCCCGATACTTTTTTGGAATAATCCCGTGGGTTCCACAAGCAGCATCGTCACAATGTGCTTTCAAAACGCGGGCATCCCAATCCCGAAACCCATCGCAGGCCTTCTGATGGCCGGACTCATCGCGGACACGCTCAACCTTACCTCTCCAACCACCACGGCAATCGACCGCAACCTGCTTGAACACCTCTCGGGTATCGCCGAAACCGATGCTTCCCAGCTTGCCTCCGAGATTTTTTCGGTAGGCTCGCCCCTGCTCACCATGACGCCAAAACAGGCGATCGGTGCGGACTCTAAAATTTACGAAGAGGCCGGGCACTCATTTGCGGTGGCGCAAATCGAAGAACTCTCATTCGCTCATTTCGCAAGGCAACAGGAGGCCTTGCTAGATGCGCTGGAGGAACAACGTTTGAAGAAGAAACTCCTCTTCTCCGCGTTGCTCGTCACTGACATCAATGAGCAGACCTCACTTTTACTCGCGCGCGGCGAGGCGCAGTTTCTTTCAACCATCGACTATCCCGACAAGTCACCCTTTATTTGGGAACTTGCTGGGGTTGTTTCGCGCAAAAAGCAGCTCCTGCCCTTCCTCATCCAGTGCGTGAAAAGGATGAAGTCCCACTAGGCCGCCTATTTTCGAGCGCACCTTCGTCTCAAATCACCGCCTCAATTTTCCATCCGTCTCGATAATCCCGCGTAAGCAAACGCTCTGCTTGAGGATATCCTTCGAAACGCATCGCCACCGCATCCCACTTGAGTGTCACTCCGGGCAAACGCGTTGCAACGTTACCAAGCTGCACTGCCTCCGTGAGCGGCCCAGCGTAGGCGAAATTATCAGTGGTTTCATGGCCTCCCAGCACTGCATCAACCCATGCATGGTAATGACTCGATGCCGGCAGTTTCTCGATTGCAAAACCCGCAA
>JBILLC010000416.1:0-3038 GCA_044376275.1 Chthoniobacteraceae bacterium
GTGGCCGGCAAGCGCGCACAATCCACAGGACCAATTGGGGGACAACGCGAAACCACCCTCCGCGGGCGAGAGCGCTGGGTACGCGCTGCTTGAATCCGTGGAAGTGATCGGAAAACGCGCCAACCTTCTCGACCAGGCGCCGTCTGCATCGTTTGGAATCACGAGCGGTCAGGAGATCCGCTCCCGACCTGTCACGAGGCGGGGGGAGGTGCTGGAGTTTATTCCAGGCTTGGTCGTCACCCAGCATGCAGGCGGCGGCAAGGCCAACCAATATTTCATGCGGGGATTCAATCTGGATCACGGTACGGATTTCGCCGTTTCCATTGACAGCATGCCGATGAATATGCGCACACATGCCCACGGCCAGGGCTACGCAGACATCAACAGCCTTATCCCTGAGCTGGTACAGTCGCTTCATTACACCAAAGGCACCTACGCCGCACGCAACGGCGATCTCTCCAGCGCCGGAAGCGCAGACTTCAACCTCTACGACTATCTGCCGCGCGGATTCGCCACGTTTGAGTACGGCGCTTACAACTACGCCCGAACCGCCGCCGGCCACACGCTGACCCTCGGCGATGGAGACAACCCAGGAAAACTCACCCTCGCCGGCGAATACAATTACTACGAGGGACCATGGAACCTTCCTGAGTATTTCAACCGCGCAAATGGATTTGCGCGCTATTTCAAGGGCACCGAGGAGGACCACTTCTCGCTCACCCTCATGGGGTACGACGGCCGCTGGCAAAGCAGCGACCAAGTGCCCCTCAGGGTGATCCAATCCGGCCAGATCGGAAGATTTGGCAATCTGGACCCGACCAATGGCGGCTCCAGCGAACGACACAGCTTGCAGTTGCATGCGCAAACGCAGGACGGTGAAAACGTCACTCAACTCAATCTCTACGGGGTTTATTATTCGCTGGGTCTGTTCTCAAACTTCACCGGCGAACAATTCGAACAATCCGAACACCGCTACGTTTTTGGCGGGAATGTCTCGCGCACATGGAACAGATTGACGGTGCTCGGCAAGGAGTCTTCGTTAACGCTTGGCATCCAGACGCGAACCGACCGTATTCGCGGCATCGGTCTGTACGACACGACTGCCCGCCAGCGAACCAACGTGAGACGGCTCGACAACGTCGCTCAGGGAGACGCTGGGGTTTTCGCTGAAAACACCGTCAAATGGACCCCATGGTTGCGTACAATCACCGGAGTGCGGGCCGACGCGTTCTATTTCAACGGGAGATCACTGACCGGTAACGCCAGCCAAACCGGGGACGAGCTGCACGGCATCATCAGCCCAAAGTTCAGCGCAATCATCGGACCGTTTCGAAAGACGGAGTTTTACGCGAATTTTGGAACGGGCTTCCACAGTAACGATGCCCGCGGTGTTGTGGACAAAACCAATCCGGCGGCGCCACTTCCGCGCAGCGTTGGCGCAGAACTTGGAGTGCGTTCCAATGCGATCCCAACGCTGACGACCACCGCGACGCTCTGGTGGCTCAAGAGCGAGAGCGAACTGGTTTACGTCGGCGACGAGGGAACCAACGAGGCAGGCCCGGGATCCTCCCGCCACGGCGTGGAGTTGAACGCGTACTGGACCCCATGCGAGTATTTTTCGATTGATGCGGAAGTCTCCCTCAGCCATGCGAGATTCACAAACAGTCCCGGAGCCAGTTATGTTCCAAACAATGTTCCGGTGATGTTTAGCGGTGGTTTCTTGCTCGGAGCCCACGGGGAGAAAACGGGATGGTTTAGCGGGACAAGAATTCGCACTTTCGGACCCAGACCGCTCAAGGAAGACAACAGCGTCAAAAGCAGGCCTCTGTGCTCTGTGAACACCAACATCGGGTACCGCGGAAAGAACTGGGAGGCCGCACTCGAGTGCCTGAATCTGCTGGATCGAAACGATAACGATATCGAGTATTTTTACGCGCGAGCCGGCACGCCCACGCCGGCCGAGGAGCGGCACATCCATCCGGTGGAACCTCGCATGCTGAGGGCTCGCTTCACAGTGCACTGGTAGGGCATGCGCTCCTTGTGACGTTTGCCGAGGCGCAAAGTCAAATTCCAGAGCTCATTCGTACTGCCCTTTTAAAACAGGTGCTTCTCACCGAAACTCAAATCGTAGTCGATTGTAAGCTCCTCGCCTGTCCGGATTCTCTTGAGCGACTGCAGGGCGCCGCTTTTTTTAAATCGCAAGTTCGGTTTTTTGGAGTGGTTGAGAAAAATCGACATATCCACCGTATTCATTCCGCAGGTCGGAACAAACATGTACCCCCTCTTGATGTAACAGAACTTTTCGATCTGTTTGGTGACGCTTTTAGGGAGTGCCTTCAGATGCTTGAGTGAAAGTTTGGCCTCTTTGCGACGCTTGAAAATTTTGAGTGGGTTAATGCCCTTTGGAATATCCCGAAGTGCAAACACCCCGACTCCATGTGTTTTGGACACCCCCAGCCGACAGTAAACATCGGAACGGAGATGCGCTAACAAAGCTTTCTTGTGAGACGACATTTTAGTGCGTGAACGGGTGGAATCGGTGGCTGAGGAAGACGGCATTGTGAGGAGGCAGGATGCGTTCCGGTCGAGCCCTCCCGTCGTTTGCCCGGGCGGCTCATCCAATGCATCGCGCCTTGGTTATTCTTCGGACATCGGGGGTGGGAACGCGAGTCCTATTATCCACCGGCATGGAGGCCCACTCGCAGGATGAGAGACCGCCGACCCGTAACGCGAGTGCGGTGTGTCGGGATATTAAAAAGGCTGTTTTGGACAGGGCCAAATCCCCCGCCCCAGTCGTAGAATTAGGCAGGGGGTGATCAGTCGTGAATCTGAAGCCTCGGTGCATGGAGTGGAGGCAGGCAGAGTCAGGATTTAGCGGGTGGGGAGATTAAAAGAGGGAGGCAGCTACATGGGCGATGAAAGTGAGTTGAGGGGCGCGGGCGTGATAGTTTTGAGCAGTGAAATTCCAAGCCGCTGGGGGCAAGCGGCCAGCAGAGACGCGCTGGTTGCGAGGCGGACGGGACGCAGCTCGGGTTTGG
>JBILLC010000195.1:0-5159 GCA_044376275.1 Chthoniobacteraceae bacterium
GAAGGGCATGCTGCCGCGCAAACCTCATGTACTTAGTGCCACTTATCTTATTTGGAGCATTAATTGCCGGATTTTTCTTCGCACGCAAATCGTGGAAACAAGGCAATGACACGCGTGAGCGCTCTTGGCTGACGCGGGTAGCGTTGTTCACCCTCTGCGGACTTTTATTCGCTGCAGCCCTGCTGCTACCGCTCCCCAATAAGCACCGGCTCCTTGTTTTGGTTCCAATCTTCTTCGTTTTTTCGATCGCTAATCGCGTCTTCAAGTCAGCCCACAGAAGAATCACCCAACCGCCCCCGGATTTTGAGAAAATGAAGAGGGTCAAATAACGGTCACCTTGCAGCCCGGACACTCCATCGATGAACAGCACTTGGAGTTGCTCTCGATGGATGCTAATCTCTGGCACTTCACTAATCTCCGAACATGTCTCCCTCCTCAATCCCCCGAACAGTTTTAAAATCGCCCGTCTCCAGCATTATTTTTGGCTTGATGGCTATGTGCGCCTTGTCGCTCTCCCACGAGCAGCCATGTTTCGCCTCAGAAACTTCGAATCCGTCCGCGAAGAAGTCCGCCACAAACTCAACATCCCAAACAACAAATTCAAAATCCGTGAACAAGGACGACCTGAAGAAAAAACTGACACCGCTGCAGTTCGAAGTGACCTGCAACGCTGCAACAGAGCCACCGTTTAGGAACGCATATTGGGACAATCATGCGCCCGGCTTGTATGTTGATGTGATTGATGGGGAACCCCTGTTTGCCTCAAATCACAAATTTGATTCGGGATCCGGGTGGCCCAGCTTTTTTCAACCCATCGATAAAGCTGCAATTGTTGAAAAGGAAGACAAAAGCCATGGCATGGTGCGCGTGGAAGTTATATCCAAGAAAAGCGGCGCTCATTTGGGTCATTTGTTTCCTGATGGCCCACGCCCCACGGGAATGCGCTACTGCATCAACTCTGCATCACTGCGTTTTATTGCAGTGAATGACTTGGATAAGGAGGGATTCGGGAAATTCAAAAGCTTATTTGAGGGAGCAAGCTCACCCAGCACACCGGCGACACCAAAGCCCTAGCGCGCGGGCAGATGCCCAAAAATAAACCCTGGCAGCCAGATTGGATCCCGCCGATCCTGCATGGATTCACTCGGCCTCTTCTAATTGCACACTTTGCCTGCACTCTTGAAATCAAAAAGAACGCTATTCAGCGCACCCGCAAATGATTGAAATCAATCCGCGCGGGAAAATGGTCGAGAAGGCGCTGCTCATCAGCGCCTATGAGGCGCGGGGCTGCAAGGAAACAGCACAGAGTCTTTTGTCGGAGCTGGAGGACTTAGTGGACACACTTGGCGTTCCAGTCTGCGACAGGATGCTGGTGCCAATGCGTGAAATCCATACGCGGTACCTTCTTGGCAGTGGGAAAGCAGATGAGATAACCAAGCGAATACAGTTGGAGGGCGTGGACGCGCTGATTTTTGACAATGAACTCACTCCGAGCCAACAGCGCAATTGGGAGGCCCTCACCAAAGTTGCGGTACTCGACCGCCAGGAAGTCATTTTGGACATTTTCGCTCAACGCGCTCAAACCCACGAAGCACGGCTTCAGATCGAGCTTGCGCGATTAGAGTACTCTCTTCCGCGACTCACCCGTGCGTGGGGGCACCTTGTCCGACAAGGTGGCGGAATCGGAGCGAAGGGCGAAGGCGAATCCCAACTTGAGCAAGACAAGCGTCGAATTCGCGTCGCAATAGGACGATTGAAGGTGGAATTAGAAAAAGTTCGGTCCGCGCGTTCTACGCAGCGCAAAGACCGAAAGAGGGCCCCTGTTCCGAACGCGGCAATCGTTGGCTACACAAATGCAGGAAAGTCTTCGCTTTTGCGGAGGCTGACCGGAGCAGACGTGCTCGTTGAGGACAAGCTGTTTGCAACGCTGGACACTACGACCCGAAAGGTTGCTTTACCCAACAACCAACCCCTCCTTCTCACAGACACAGTTGGATTCGTGAGGCGCCTCCCCCACCGCTTAGTGGAGTCATTCAGAGCGACTCTTGAGGAATCAGTGTTGTCCGATTTCCTAATCCACGTATTGGACGCCAGCCAACCGGAGGTGCTAACCTTCCATGACACCACAATGAAAGTTCTCGCGGACTTGGGGGCGGAGGAAAAAAGGACGATCCTTGTCTTTAACAAAATCGACAGAGTGGAGCCTAGATCCGGACTGGAGCCTCTTCGCCGTCAGTTTCCTGACGCCCACTTTATTTCGGTGCATTCAGGCGAGGGCGTGGATGGGCTCCTCGAACACATGGCTGAAGAGGTATCGGGTGACTCGAGAGTCTGTACTCTGCAGATTCCGATGGGCCTTGGGGATAAGCTAGCGAGGCTTCACAGGTGTGCAAAACTTCTGCATCTTGAGTACGCGCATGACTTTGTAAGAATAAAAGCGGTATTGCCGCGACGTTTGGCCTCTGAATACTCGCCGTTCATTACTCAAAGTTGAGCATCATCTCGGGACTTCCTGCCGCGCCTCCAACCGTTAATGAAATGTTGAATTAAAGAGTCTGGGCCAAAATCAACACAGTTCGACGACCAACCTAGTCTTCATACCGCTTAAATTCCGACTTTAATATTTATAATCAATATTTTTATTTCGCATACTGCAACCGTAATGCTGCTTACCGGCCACTAGTGCCGCGCAAAACTGGCTGGCGCTGGGGAGCTTTCTTATTCACATTACAAGTTGGACCTTTAAGTTTACCTAATTTTATCACTTTGCTCTGACCATCCCAAACATGAACGTGGACCGCACAGAAGATCAGCCTGCAAACGAGGTAGATGGCCAGAAAACGCCAGAAGCCCGCTCCACTGGGATGCTTTCCTTAGAACTCGGTGATTTTCTTCACCGAATCCCAGCAAACACCCTTAAAGCCGGCCCCCACAACACACTGCTGCCACTCGCATTTGAAAGGAGCGCGCTGGAGGCAAGGATCAACTCTGGGGAAACCACCATCCCTCTCTCGGAGATTTACGCGCAAGTGCCGGACATCTTCAAAAGTGATGAGTTTGTAAACAGCTCGGTTCCTGTCCGTTTGCCATATCAGAAGCTGATCAAGCTTCTGTCGAAGAAGAAGTCGATGCTCCCTCCTCCAGCTGCAGCTGAGGCGATGGAGACTCGGAGATTTACTCCTTCAGAGGAGACCGCCACTCAGCCAGGAAACGAGCCGCGCAAAAGTCTACCACCAGACGCCGTTCAGGGCGGCGCCGAAGAACCCTCAAAATCGAGCGCAACTGCGCTCAGTGAACCAGCGCATCAAAACTCGACTCCTCATACGCCGGAGGAAATTACAGCCGAACAGAACGAACAGTCCCTGGTTGAAAAGCTTCAGAAACGTCTGAGTGCACTGGAAGGAATGCAGCGTGCCAGCGCGCAGGAACTGGGCCGCGAGCGCGAAGCACGCCTCAAAGCCGAAAGACAATTGATCCTCGCTGAAAAGACTTCCAAAGAAGAACCGGCCAGCACCAACGCGGCTACCCAACCCTCAGCTACCTCTCAGCAAGTTGCTGAAAGCGGCGACTGGGAAAGCAGAGCAGTCGCGCAACTGGAGGCAGACATCGAATCCTACCGCAAAAGGATCCGCGCGCTTCTCGGTGAAAGAGACTCTTTAAAAGAGAAGAACGCACAACTCGAGGCCAAGGTTGGCGCTCCCTCTGAACCTGGGGCGGTGACCGTCACCGCACCAAATGCGGCAGCTTCGACGCCGGCGAACCCAACCGAACTCCAAAGCCGTATTTCACAGCTTAAGCAGGAACGTGTGGTGCTGGAGAAAGCCCGGGAGGAGGCACTTACGCAACTCGAGGAAATCCGCTCCGGTCGGGCGTCTCTGGTACCCGCAGATCCGGCGGACTCCTCCCCGAATGCGAAGGATCTGACTGACAAAATCGCAGGGCTTGAGGAAGAACTCGCTAAACTTCGCCAGAAACACGCGCAATCGTCTGCTGAACTAGAAAAGCTTCAGAAAGAGTACGATGTTTCTAGAAAAACCATTGCTGACTTGGAATCGGAGCGGGAGAGGATCATCGATGGACACAAAAAGGGCGATTCAGCCGAGCAGCAATCGATTGATCTCCAGAAAGAGCAGTTAGAGGTTGCCCGAAAAGAAATCGATTCCGCCAAGCAACAACTTGATTCCTCCAAGGACGAACTCGAGTCAAAGCGTCGTGAGTTAGATTCAAAGGAAAGAGAGCTGGACTCCAAATCACGGGAATTATCAACCCAAAAGCGTGACTTGGAGTCACAGAAACTCGAACTGGAGACACGCAAAGCCGAGACGGAGTCAGGCGAACGCTCCGCAGCAGGCGCGACCGATCGAACGATTCAGGGCTTGCGCCGCTCCATCGACGCACAATCGAAGGCAGTCAGCGCACTCACCAAGGAAAGAGACGAAATAGCGCAGCAAAGAGACGTACTCGCCAAAGACCTCGAGAACCTAAAATCCTCCTTGGAGTCTCAACTGAGGGATCTTCAAAAACGAACGGATGACGCTGAGCGTTTTGCTGCCCAGTTCAAGGAGATCAAGGCGGCGGACTCGGCAAAAATCGACGAGCTTACGGCGGAGCGGGACCAGCTCCGAAAACAAGTTTCCTCACTTGAGACGGAGTCCTCGAGTGTCCAATCAAATCTTGAAGCGCTCCGCAAGCAGCTTGAGGAAAACAATCTGCAACACGATGCGGAACGTCGCCGAAACGATGCCGAACTTGCCTCTGCACGCGCTGCCACGGAAAGCGCCGTTGCTGCCGCTAAGTTGGAGACTCAGGAGCAAATCAACTCAATTGAAAACCAGCGTGTCGCTGCCATTGAAGCCCGCGCGGCGGTCGAGGCTCGCTTGCAAGAAGTCGAGAGGTCCCGTGCCGCGATAGAGAGTCGGGCCAAGGCCCTCGAAACCGACTCTGAAAACTTGCGTCGTGAAAACGCCGATCTCGATGCTAAAATCGCAGGTGTCACGCGGGAGCATGAAACTACATTAGCAAGACTCTCGAGCGAACACGAAGTGGCAATCGCCGGGGCAACTGATGAATTACGCAGGCGCTTGGAAGAAAACACAGCGCTTCATGAAAAAGCTGTTGCCGCTCTGAAAGAATCCCAGCAAATGGCGCTGGACCAAGCA
>JBILLC010000515.1:0-2514 GCA_044376275.1 Chthoniobacteraceae bacterium
TTTCGAGCTGCCGACCGAAACGAGCTGCAGCGCCGCGGTTTCATTCGGAGCGATGCGTTCCAGCCGGGACTTGAGGCGTTTGGTGACGGTTTCTTTTTCGAACGCATCCGGTTTGCGTGAGAGCACCCGCATGAACGCCCATTCCACTCGCGATTCCGGGGTGGCGCCGCCTTCGGTGAGCATGCCTTCCGCAAGTTTGCGCGCCGCTTCCACGTAGGTGACTTCGTTCAAAAGCGCGAGAGCCTGCGTGGGCGTGTTCGAGCGGCTGCGTTTCACGGTGCAGATCTCGCGGCTTGGACTGTCAAAAAGCAGCATCGACGGAGGTGCGGCTGTGCGTTTCCAAATCGTGTAGAGCGTGCGACGGTACAACCCTTCACCCTGCTCGGGTTTGTAGTTGCGCAGGTTTCCGTACACGCTCGTTTCGTCCCAAACCGCCTCCGGCATGTATGGGCGCACGCTCGGTCCGCCGATTTTGCCGACCAATAGTCCGCTGATCGCCAGCGCCTGATCGCGCAGCGTTTCGGCCGACAACCTGAGCCGTGGCATCCGCGCGAGCAGCCGGTTTTCTGGATCTTTCGCCAGATGCTCGGGAGCGACGGCGGAGGACTGGCAGTAGGCCTCGGTTGTGACGATAAGACGCTGCATGGCTTTCATGTCCCAGTTGAGCCGCACAAATTCGGTTGCGAGCCAGTCCAGCAGTTCCGGATGCGAGGGCCACTCGGCTTGGGAGCCGAAGTTTTCGGTGGTCTTCACGATGCCTGTGCCAAAAAAGCGTTCCCAGACCCGGTTGACCCAGACGCGCGCGGTCAACGGGTGTTCGCCGGAGACAAGCCACATGGCGAGTCCGAGCCGGTTGTTCGGCGCGCCCGTCGGAAGAGGCGGCAGCACTGCGGGCACGGCGCGGGAGACTTCTTCTGCGGGTTTGTCGTACTCGCCGCGCGCAAGGATGAAAGCGGGCCGCGGAGTTGCCGCTTCTTTCATCACCATCGAGCTTTCCTGCGAATCGGTGGTGTCTTTGAGTTTCTTGCGCAGGTCCGCGATCTGCGTCTCTGCTTGTCTGATCGGGTTGCTGGTGTTTGCGATGTAGAATTTTTCAATCTCCGCGCGCTGGGCGGGCGTACGTTTTGCGGATTCGAGCTGTAGCGCGGTTTTGAGGGTTTCAGCGCCTGCGCTCGGTTTGAGGGAGAGGAGTGCGGACGGCGCGGAGGCGGTTTGGATTTTAAAACGCCCGATGTTGTGGTCGCCGAAGGAAGAGGCGTGGACCAAGCGGATGGTGAGCTTTGCGCCCGCGGGCAAGTCGAGAGGGTCGCAAATAAAGAGCGATTTTCTTGCGACTTTGTTCGCGGGATTCGCGCCGTCCACAGCCCAGCCGGGCTTGCCGGTTTTCTTGTCAGCCGTCCTTTTTCCCTTCACGGGCTTGGGCTGGCTTTCCACAATTTTCGAAACCTCGTATCCCTTCTGCTCGTAGTCGGCCTCCGCGCGCGTGAACACGGCACCCGAGGGCTCGTTTTCGCCGGGGGCTTGCACGTCGACCTCCACGCCGGTGAGCACAAAGTTCCCGCCCGAGCTTCTCCCGAGGCTTTTGCCCGGGTGCGACGCGTCGGGCAACACTTCCAGCATCAATCCTGTGAGCTGCGTTTGTTCGGGCTTTAAAATAATTTCGTAGGTGTCGTTCGGTGGATTTTTTCCGCCCGCGAGAAGCGAGCCATCCTCCTGCACGCTCAGGGTTGCTCCTCCCAGGCTCCGGGCCTCAAGCGGCGCGGGTGATTTCCATGCTGAGGCGGGTTCCAAGAGGGCGGCGCTGAACTCTTTTTCCCAAGAGGCAATCGCCTCGGGGAGTTCCTTGCGCAGCGCTGTGATCTGCTTTTCGGTTTGCTTGATCTTCTCATCCAATTCCGCGAGCTGGCGCGTGTTTTCGGGTGTTGGTAAAAAGAGCACCGGTTGCGTGTTGCCTCCGCGGCGGGTTTCCGCGCTGCCGCCGAATTCTCCGAGCACACCTGTTTCCTCGCAGGAATTGAAGTAGCTGAAAAGTTGGTAGAATTCTTTTTGGGTGATGGGGTCGTACTTGTGGTCGTGGCATCGGCAGCAGTTGAAAGTGAGCGCCATCCAAGTGAGTCCTGTGGTTTCAACGCGGTCGATGACTGTTTCAGCGAACCACTCCTCCACGATGCGTCCGCCTTCGCCATTGAGCCTGTGGTTACGGTTGAATCCGGATGCGAGGATCTGATCCTTGGCCGCGTTGGGAAGCATATCGCCGGCAATCTGCTCGATGGTGAATTTATCAAAGGAGAGGTTGCGGTTGAATGCGTCGATGAGCCAGTCGCGCCAATGCCACATTTCGCGACTCGTGTCGCTTTGGAATCCGTTGCTGTCGGCGTATCGGGCGAGGTCGAGCCAGGGCGCTGCCATGTGTTCCCCGTAAGCCGGCGATGCGAGAAGCCTGTCCACGACCCGCTCGTAGGCGCCCGGCTGCGTGTCCGCGAGGAATGCCTGCACTTTCGCAGGAGACGGTGG
>JBILLC010000487.1:0-2633 GCA_044376275.1 Chthoniobacteraceae bacterium
GCAGTCCCGTCAGGTCCAGCGTCACCCGGCGGATCAAGGCCTCCTTCGACGCGGCTGGTGAGGGACGCAGCCCAGCGTTTGCGAGGCGCGCGCGCAGAAATCCGTCGATCGGGTTCGCCGCTTTCATGGGAGGCTCGACGCGGACCGGTTTGATGAACGCCCAGTGCCCCTCGTATTCGGCTCCCTCCGACACCCATTTTCGGAGGACTTCTTTTTGAGCTGCGCTGAGGTTTTTATGCAGCTTGTTCGGAGGCATGACCTCTTCCGCGTCCTTGCTCAGGATTCTCGTGATGATTTCGCTCTGCTCAGGCTTGCCGGGAACGATCGCTGTCGCGCCGGATTTTGCGGGTTTCATCGCCTCGTCGCGCAGGTCCAGACGGAGGCCCCCCTTGCGTTCCTTTTCATCTGGGCCGTGGCAGTGGAAGCAGGTGTCGGAGAGAATCGGGCGGACGTCCCGGTTGAAGCGGACCTTTTCCGCGGCGAAGGCCTGCGTCGCCACATTGAGCAGCGTGAGGATGATTGGTACAGAGAGGCGCGTGACCATAACAAGGGTAACGGGGGGCGGGATGGAACCTTAGGGGGAACCCGTGCGCTCTCGCAGCAGCAGGGCGGCATGGGGTGGCTCGGCTTTTGTTGGGGGGTGAAATTACTCTGGTTCTGCGGACGGAAGATGGCGGGATCGGGCGGCGCCCGTGGGACCTCGCAAACGACAGCCGGTGATGTTAAAGCATCGCGGGGAAGGATGCCATCCCTAGATTCATCGACGGGCCGAAGTGCCTGCGCGGTGCGCGTACAGCGTTTTCATGCTGCCGACCGCGTATGTTTTGATTAACAAGACGCCGCCCCCCTGTGAGATTAACCACCCTGTGAGCGGTTCCATCAACAACGATTCCCGGGCTGCAACGCGTCTTTGCGAGGAATGCGGGATGTGCTGCGATGGCGTGTTGTTTTTCGGTGCAAAGCTGCAGCCAGCCGACCCTGTGCGCGCTCTGCGTGCCCTCGGACTGAAGATCAAGCGCAGGCACGGCGAGTTGTTCTGCCTGCAGCCTTGCGCAGCCCACATCGGGAGCGCTTGCTCGATTTACGAAAGCCGCCCCGGGCGGTGCCGCGATTTCGAGTGCAGACAGCTGCTCAGTTTCGCGCTGCAGGAAATCAGCGAAGAGACTGCGATGCGAAATATCCAGCGCGCCCGCGCCCTCGTGGACCGTGTGGAGGCGCTTCTGGCTCTCGCGAAGGACGAGCGGATCGGTAAATCACTGGCGGCGCGTTGCGAGACAATCTTCAATCCGCCGCTGGACGATTTCCCCGATGCCGAGCAGATCCGTGGCGAGCTGCGTGCAGCGTGGGAGGAGCTGGAGGCGTTTTTATCATCGCATTTTAGGATGGAGCCTGAGCCGGTTGAACGAGCGGTTTGATTGTGGCGCTTTCCTTCCAAAACTCCAGCGATCAGGCTGGTGCGCTGTCTGGTTTGCTGAACAGCCTGTTGCTCTTCGAGCAAACCATTCTAAATCCTCGCAAAGTTCGCGTCTCCCGACGCGATCACGTATCAGGGTGCACAAAAACAATCGCGAATTCTGCATCAAGCACAACGGTCGTAATGTTATGAGCAAGACCAAGACGGTCTCTAAGCTGCTGCTCGAGGGCTGAGGCTGTCGCCACCTTCGCAATCCTTCAAAATACTGATTTGGCAAGAAGACGCGTCTTGCTGCGGTTCCGTAATTCGCGCGCGGGTTCCTCGTGGGGAGCGAGCTCAATTACAGTGGTGTGTGCACACGGTGATCCTCCGTGAATTGAATGGTAAAAGAATTTCAACACCAGGTGCGCGTCACAAACACCACGCCCGCGTGATCGCTGCGGATCGTTGACCACGCTATCAAGACCCGTTTGACTCCGGAACGAATGGACGCTTGCGCATTTCCAGTCAACGGTTTGGCTGGCCAGGCCAAACGCTTTCCGCGTACTTTTGTTCAAGTCACACTGTGCAAATGCGGTTTCCGCGGTTTGACTTCCGAACCACCCCTCCGAGTTGTGAAACACGATACCGCTGTCTCAGGAACAAAAGCGTGCATTCTCATCACGCGACTGCTGCGTTTGTTAACGCAAACGTCAGCGCGGCCCCGCTCGTGCGCCTTGAGACGACAGCTTTAAGACGCCCATCCACCGCCATTCTTTTGTCCACTGAAATCCAAGTCCACGATGAAAGCATCTCAAACAGCGGCTACAGTCCTCGTCTCTCTGATATCGATCGGCGCTTGTGCCCGCGACATCCGTGTCGGCACTGATTGCGCAACCATCGCGGAGGCAATCAAGGCGGCAGGCCCCGGAGACACGGTTCACCTCGAGCCAAGGGTCTATCGGGAGTACGCCGGCTTTTATGCAAAGCAAGGCTTGCCCGGGCAGCCCATTACTTTGGATGGACACGGCGCCACCCTCGAAGGAGCCGACCCGTTGGATCCACAGCAATGGCATGAGGTTTCCCCGGGGCTTTTCGCCGCGGATAATCTCATCGCTCGTTTAGATGATGCCATGCTTGGACGCTGGTTTTTCAGGTTTGCGGGTCAAATGATTCACATGGGACGCACCTCAAAGGGCAAAAGCGCACCTTTCAAAAAACCCGAGGAACTTTCACCGGG
>JBILLC010000521.1:0-5154 GCA_044376275.1 Chthoniobacteraceae bacterium
GCCGCGCTTGCCACCGTCAACGTCGTGTCCGCCGTCAATGACACATTACCGCTCAAGGTCAAAGTCCCGTTGTTGGTCGCTTCACCCACGCCAAGCGTCCCGCTCATCGCAAACGCGTTCGCTAGAGTGCGCGCCGCTGTGTTGTCACTCGAAATCCGGCCGCCGCTGAAGGTCACCGTTCCTGTACCCAACGCTGCGTTGTGACCTACCTGAAGTGCGCCCTCGCTCAGATTTACGCCGCCGCTGAACGTATTAGCTCCGGTTAGAGTGAAGATCGCTGTGCCTGTCTTCAACAGCGACCCGTTTCCATTCATCGCGCCGCTGAAGGTCGTATCGAGAGCGCCGCTCAAGCTAAGCGCGGAGCCTAGCAAGTCCACCGTTCCGGCACCGTTCAAAGTTGCGATCTCCTCGTCGCTGGCAAGCTTGAGGGTTCCACCCGCATTCAATGTGACCGCCATGCTGTTAATCAGGGCACTGCCGCCGCTGAGCGTAAGAATACCGGCGTCCACGCTCACAGGCCCATCAAAGGTGTTCACTCCGCTCAGCGTCAGCTCACTCGAACCAGCCTTGGTGAGCGCATTGGCTCCACTCAGAACCCCGCTCAAAGTCACAGCGCTGGATACCGTCAAGGTTGTTGCCCCCGATAGAGAAGCGTTTCCACTTAGAGTGAGCACTCCCGGGTTGTTAACATCACCCAATCCAAGGGTGCCGCTCAGCACCAGAACATTTGCAAGAGTGCGTGCCGTCGCCGAATCACTTGAGATACGACCGCCGCTGAAGGTCACCACGCCCGCACCCAATGCGGTGTTGTCACCGGCTTGGATCGCGCCGTCGCTCAAAGATACTCCGCCGCTGAAGGTATTCGCCCCGGTGAGGGTGAATACCGCCGGACCGCTCTTTACCAGAGAACCGACGCCGGTCATGACACCGCTGTAGGTAGTGTCCGCAGAGCCAATCACACCCAAGGCACTTGACTGTAAATTCACGGCCCCTGCGCCAGACAAGCTCGCGATCTCCTCATTACTGGAGAGCTTTAAAGTGCCATCGCTACCGACCGTCACCGCCATGCTGTTGATGAGTGCACTGCCTCCGCTCAAGGTCAACACACCGGCATCCACGTTGATCGGACCGCTAAAAGTGTTGACTCCGCTCAGAGTCAATTCTTCGGTTCCAAGCTTCGTCAGCGCGTAGGCCCCGCTGATGACGCCGTTCAAGGCAAGGGCGCTCGCGACTGTTAGCGTTGTATCGGCATTTAATGACACGTTTCCGTTGATGGTGAGTTCACCATGATTCGTAGCGTCCCCGAAAGTAACGCTGCCACTGAGAGCAAATGCGTTGGCGAACGCACGAGCTGCAGTCGAAACGCTCGAAATGCGACCGGCACTGAAACTCACCGTCCCAGATCCAAAGACGTGGTCGCCTCCCGCTTCGATTGCGCCTGCGCTCATATTGAATCCGCCGCTGAATGAGTTTGAACCCGTCAAGGTCAAAACGGCCGCGCCCGTCTTGGCAAGGACGCCAGCGCCGCTGATGACACCCGCGAAAAGGGTTGAGGTGCCTCCACTCAACTCGAGAGTGCTGCTCTGCAAGTTGACCAAGCCGGAGCCCGCGATCGAGGCGATCTGCTCGTCGCTCGCCAGCTTCAAGCTGCCCGCGGTGTCTATGGTCACCGCAATGCTGTTCGCGAGTGCATTTCCACCACTTAAAGTGAGTACGCCACTGTTTACCGCGACAGTCCCACCAAAGGTATTCACTCCGCCCAGAGTCAGCTCGGCGGCACCTTCCTTGACAAGATCATAAGCGCCGCTGACCGAGCCGCTGATCACAACGGCACTTGCAACATTGAAGGCGGCATTCGCACCAAGCAAAACGCCTCCCTCAATCGTCAAAGCGCCACTGTTGAGGGCGTCACCCAAGCCAACGGCACCAAGAATCGTGAAGTTGTTCGCAAGCGAACGCGGGGTCGCCGAGTTACTTGAAATCACTCCACTCGAGAAAGTGACGCTTCCAGCGCCCAAAGCAGCGTCGTTGCCCACCTGCAGCAGTCCGCCACTCATCAACGCACCACCAGTGAATGCGCTGATTCCACTTAACGTCAGTGTGCCCGAGGAGGATTTCGCGAGACTTCCCGATCCGTTAATCGCACCAGCGAAGGTCCCGTTGACTAACGTCAGAGCCGTTGCATTCAAAGTGAGCGCGCCAGAACCCAAGAGCGTTTCAAGTGTTGTCGCTGTGTTCGAAAGATTCACCGCACCATTCGCTGTCAAGACAGTGGCGGCAGACAGGACAGAGCCGTTTTCAGCGTTGAGAGTCGCACCCCCGGCAACGGTCATTGCTGCACTCGATAGCGTGCCGTTCAAGGTGAGCGTTCCAGCATTCACGCTCGTTGCACCAGTATAGGCATTTGAGCCGCTCAAGGTCAGCAACCCGCCGCTGGTTTTAATAACGCCACCGCTTCCATTCATCGCGCCACTGAAAGTACCGTTGCCAATAGTCAACTCCGTTGAGCTCAAATCCAACGTCCCAGCGCCCAACAGCGTTTCAAGCGTGACCGCTGCGTTTCCTAGATTCACCAAACCATTCGCAGTCAAGACCGTGGTCAACGGCAAGGATGAACCGCTGAGTGCGTTCAAGGTGGCCGCATTCGCCACTGTCACGGCCGTGCTCGCTAGCGTGCCGCTCAATGTCAACGTTCCAGCAATTAAGCTCGTTGAGCCGCTATAGGCATTCGATCCGCTCAGCGTGAGCAATCCGCCGCTGGTCTTCACAAGACTGCCACTTCCATTGATGGCTCCACCAAAGTTACCATCGCTGAGGGTCAGCTCTGTGGTATCCAGCGTCAAAACCCCCGCGCCGAGGAGCGTCTGGAGTGTTACACCCGAATTGAACATATTCACCAAACCTTCAGCTGTTAGCGTAGTCGCAGCTGATAAAGCCGAGCCACTCTGTGCGTTCAGCGTCGCTGCGTTGGACACGGTCACCGACGTGCTTGACAGGGTTCCACCCAAGGCCAGCGTGCCCGCATTGACGGTGGTCGGACCGCTGTACGAATTAGACCCGGTTAAAGAAAGTACCCCTAGGCCCGTCTTTAACAGACTGCCACTTCCATCGATGGCGCCCGCGAAAGTACCGGTGCTGATCGTCAACTCAGTGGTGTCCAACGTCAGCACACCCGCTCCCAGTAATGTCTCCAATGTCACTCCGGGATTGAACAGGTTCACCAAGCCATCAGCCGTCAGTGTCGTTGCGGCGGATAAGGCAGATCCGGTTTGCGCATTTAAGGTCGCGTTGCCGGCTACTGTAATGCCGTTGCTGGCAAGCGAACCGCTCAGGTTTATGGTTCCCGAGTTTACCGAGGTCGCCCCTGTGTAGGCGTTGGAACCGCTTAAGGTCAGCATCGCGCCGCTGGTTTTCACAAGGCTGCCACTTCCAATAAGCGCTCCGCTGAAAATGCCGTTACCAAGCGTCAGCGTTGTTGCGTTTAAATCAACAGTGCCGCTGCCCAGCAACGTTTCAAGTGTTACCATCGCGTTCGCCAAATTGACCAGTCCATTGGCCGTGAGGACAGCGGTCGTCGGCAACGCTGAACCGCTCGTCGCATTGAAAGTTGCACCACCGACAACAGTCAGCGCCGAACTCACCAGTGTCCCGCTCAACGTCAGCGTTCCATCGTTCACACTCGTCGCCCCGCTGTAGGCGTTCGAACCGCTGAGCGTCAACAGCCCGCCGCTCGTCTTCACCAAACTGCCACTGCCGTTGATCGACCCACTGAATGTCCCGTTGCTGAGCGTCAGCGCCGTCGTGGTCAAATCCAACACGCCCGCGCCCAGAAGCGTGTCCAGCGTCACCGCAGCATTTGACATGTTCACCACACCATCCGCCGTCAGCACGGTCGCCACAGGCAGCGCAGAACCACTGAGCGCATTTAAAGTCGCTCCGCTCGCGACACTCAACGCCGTGCTCGCCAGCGCCCCGCTCAACGTCAACGTTCCCGCGTTCACACTCGTCACCCCGCTGTAGGCGCTCGATCCGCTGAGGGTCAGCAACCCGCCGCTCGTCTTCACCAGACTGCCGGTCCCGTTGATCGCCCCGCTGAATGTCCCGTTGCTGAGTGTCAGCGCTGTGGCATCAAGCGTCACCACACCCGTGCCAAGCAGCGTCTCCAGCGTCACTCCAGAATTAAACAGATTCACAAACCCGTCCGCGGTCAGCGCCGTCGTCGCCGCTAACGCCGAACCACTAAGCGCGTTCAAAGTCGCTCCGCTCGCCACACTCAAAGCCGTGCTTGCCAGCGCCCCGCTTAAGGCCAACGTACCAGCGTTCACGCTCGTCACCCCGCTGTACGCGCTCGATCCGCTGAGCGTCAGCAACCCGCCGCTTATCTTCACCAGACTACCGCTGCCATTGATCCCTCCGGAGAAAGTCCCGTTGCTGAGTGTCAGCGCTGTGGTATCAAGCGTCACTATACCCGCGCCAAGCAGCGTCTCCAGCGTCACTCCAGAATTAAACAGATTCACAAACCCGTCCGCAGTCAGCGCCGTTGTCGCTGCCAACGCCGAACCACTAAGCGCGTTCAACACCGCTCCGTTCGCCACACTCAACGCCGTGCTTGCCAGCGTCCCGTTCAAGGTAAGCGTCCCTCCGTTCACAGTCGTCGCCCCGCTGTACGCATTCGATCCGCTGAGCGTCAGCAGCCCGCCGCTCGTCTTCACCACGCTCCCCGTCCCGTTGATTGCGCCGCTAAACGTCCCGTTACTGAGTGTCAGCGCTGTTGTATCAAGCGTCACCACACCCGCGCCAAGCAGCGTCTCAAGCGCCACTCCAGAATTAAAGAGATTCACCAACCCGTCCGCAGTCAGCGCCGTTGTCGCTGCCAACGCCGAACCACTAAGCGCGTTCAACACCGCTCCATTCGCCACACTCAACGCCGTGCTCGCCAACGTTCCGCTCAAGGCCAGCGTCCCAGCGTTCACGCTCGTCACCCCGCTGTAGGCATTCGATCCGCTCAGGGTCAACAACCCGTCGCTCGTCTTCACCACGCTCCCCGTCCCGTTGATCGCTCCGGAGAACGTCCCGTTGCCGAGCGTCAACGCCGTGGTGCTCAAATCCACCATGCCGCCACCCAGCAACGTCTCAATCGTCACCGCTGCATTC
>JBILLC010000531.1:0-5143 GCA_044376275.1 Chthoniobacteraceae bacterium
GAGAGCTGGGATAGCTGAGATTGACCCAGCGCAACGAATTGAGCCGTGCCAAGCCCCCTGATTTGCTGCGTCGTGAGAGCCTGCAACTGGGGCAACAACAGTGCCACAAAGTCTAACTCATCAATCGAAGCAATCTGGGCCGTCTTCAATGCCCCAACCTGCGCACTTGAAAGCGCAACCAGTTGCTCGGTGAGCAACGCATCCACTCCCGCGACCGTCAACGCCTGAATCTGCAAACTTGAGAGAGCCCGCAGATCGGCTGTTTGCACGCTTACGATTTGATCGGTTGTTAGGTTTCCAAGCTGGGCGCTGGTCAAAGCTGCGTACTGCACTGTCGTCAATGCCACGACCTGGGCGGTGCCAAGCGCCACTAGGCGGCTGGTGCTGATGGCCGCCACCTGATCCCCGAGCAACGCTGCGATTTGATCGGTCAGGAGAGCGCTCGTCTGGCTCACAAGCAACGCATTCACCTGCGATTTGTTGAGCGCGCGAACTTGGGCACTGTTCAGCACGGCCAAATCAGCAGACTCGAGGGCAACCATCTGACTGGTTCCCATCGAAGCCAACTGCATTGACGTGAATGCCGCGATTTGCGCCGCACTCACGGCGACAATCTGATCCGTCAACATCGACCTCAATTGTGAGCTCGAGAGGGCGCGGATGCCAGATGTAGAGGCACCTGCAACTTGATCCGTTTTGAGCGCCGCGATCAGATTGTTCCCAAGCGAGCCATACTGGGCGGTGGTCAACAGAGCAACCTGACCCGTTGCAAGCGCGCGAATCTGCGCGGTTGAAACCGCGGCAAGCTGAATAGATGACAACGTCACCAACTGGACGGACTCCAAGCCTGCGAACTGCTCGGTCGACAATGCAGCGACTTGCTGCGGAAGGATCGCACGCACTTGTGATTCGAGAAGCACTTTCACATCCGCAAGCTCAAGCCCCGCAACCTGGGTGGTCTTCAACGCGGCCACCTGGGCTGACAACAATGCTCTGTTCTGGTCCGTGGTGAGTGCACGCAACTGCCCAACAGCCACTCCGGAAAGCTGAAGAGTTGTAAGTGCCCGCAGGTCTCCTGACTCCAGAGATTGCACCTGATCCGTGGTGAGGTTGGATAGTTGTGCGTTTGTGAAGAACGGCATCTGAGCAGTTGTCAGCGCCGCGATCTTGGCGCCAGAGAGGCTCATCAACTGGCGTGAAGAGATCGCAACAATCTGCCCGCTCGTGAATGCGCCCATCCGATCCGCAGGCAACGCCGCGAGCTGATCGGTGCTTAACGTTTGAACTTGCGACACTCCAAGTGCACTGACTTGCGACGCGTTTAGCGCTGCTAAATCCGAGGTCTCGATCACTGCCACCTGTGCCGTGGAGAAGGAGCTAACCTGGGAAGTTCTCAGCGAAGCAACCTGTGCACTTTCCAATCCGACCACCCGACTCAGGTCAAGTGCCTGAATCTGCGTGGAGACCAGTGCCACCAAATCAGACGTTTCAATGACAGATACCTGCGAGACATCAAGCGCACGCACCTGACCGGTTAGCAGCGCCGCGTATTGCGCACTGGCGATTCCTCGAATCTGATCTGTAACAAGCGCGACAACTTGTTGGGTCGCGAAAGCAGCCACCTGAGTGGTAAGCAACGCGCCAATCTTTGAGGCATCGATTGACGCCACCTGATCGGTCGTCAGCGCCCTGATCTGCGAGGTCAACAAGACCGACAGCTGCGAACTCAGAAGGGCGCGCAAGTCAGTGATTTCAACAGCCGCAATCTGGCTGCTCGTGAGTCCCTGCAACTGGAGGGAGCCCAGAGCGACGTATTGTTCGGAGGTGAGAGTCCGAAGCTGATCGGTGCGTAAGCTGGCGAGTTGGCCCGGCGCAAAGCCGCGCAGATCGGCGGTTTCAATCGCAACAATCTGGTCGGAGCCTAAGGCAAGCAGCTGCTGGCTGGTGAGTGCTCCAGTCTGCGCCGAACCAAGAGCCTTGACCTGTTCAGTGGATAGTTTTGCAAACTGATCCGTCAACAGAGCGGCAGCCTGCAGCGTTGTTAGCGCAGAGACCAGATTCAAACTCAGACCCGAAATCTGGCCAGTGCTAAGAGCTCTGACCTGCGTGCTCATAAGAGCCCGTACCTGAGATGATCCCAGGCTATTGAGGTCGCCCAGTTCAATTTTGCTGACCTGCGAAGTCGAAAAGGCCGAAACCTGAGCCGCCTTCAGTGCCGTCACTTGGTCAGTCGTGAGCGACACAACTTCATCCGTAGTGAGCGCAGCGATTTGCGAGGAGACAAACGCACCCAGATCCGCACCTGGGATCGCGACGAGCTGATCAGTGGTCAGAGTCGCAATCTGGCTGGTCCTGAATGATACAAGTTGAGCGGTTGATAGCGCGTCGATCTGCGCCGTCGTGAACCGCACCAACTGCACTCCGGAAATTCCCGACAACTGAATAGAAGTCAGCAGCGCCGTTTGCTCCGTGCCGATTGACACAAGCTGCTCGGAGGTTAGCCCATTCAATTGCGCGGCCGTGAGTGCGCGGGTCTGGGTTGAGAGCAGCGCATTCAAATCCTCAGTTTCGATGATCGCAATCTGGCCTACCGTCAGTGACGGCACCTGAGTTAGCGAGAGACCTCGAATCTGATCGGTTGAGAACACGCGGACCTGATCCGAAGTTAATGAAATCACCTGGGCAGACCTCAATGCGGAGATGTCAGATGCACGCACTGTCGCAACCTGTTCGGTGGTTAGCGCGGAAATCTGTGAAGTCGACATCGCTGCAAACTGCGTGGTTCTAATCGCGAGCATCTGGTCTGAACCAAACAAGCGCAACTGCGTGGATGTCAGCCCCAGAATCTGACCGGTCGCGAAGGCGGCCACCTGAGCAGTGGTGATGTTTGCGATTTGATTCGTCTCAATCGATTGGATTGCCGCCGAGTTGAGCTGTAGCAACTGCTGGGTCGACAAGGTCGAGATGTTCCCGACGCCGACAACCGCAATTTGGTCTGTGCTTAGCGAAGCGATTTGCGCGTTGGACAGAGCGGCGACTTGGTCGCTTGAAAGCGCCTTAACCTGGTCAACACGCAGGGAAGAGATCTGCGTGGTTGAAAGCCCGCGTAAGTCGGCAGTTTCAAGCGCAAAAATCTGTGCGCTCCCGAGCGCACTCACCTGGCCTGTGGTGAGCGTCGCAGCCTGCGACACAGTTAGAGCTTGGATTTGATCTGTCGAAAACCGCACGATCTGGGTCGTGACGAGCGCCGAGGTCTGCGAAGTCGCGAGGCTGGACACTTGATCCAATTTGAATGCAAACACTTGATCGGTTGTCAGAGTTTGGATCTGCAAAGAACCAATCGACTGAAGTTGTTTCGAGTCAAGAGCACGCAAGTCATCCGACTCAACTTTCGAGATCTGTGAAATTGACAAGGCGCCCACCTGAGCCGCCTGCATCACCGAAAACTGGTCGCTGGTCAGCGCAACCACCGCATCAGAGCGAAGTGCTCCAATGGTCGAGGAACCCAGAGCACGCAAGTCTTCAACTTCAAGGTTGGTGATCTTCCCTGCGGTCAGAGCCCCCACCTGAGAGGGCGTCATCGCAGCATACTGGGAAGATGCGAGCGCGACCAACTGATCCGTTGATAACGCAAAGATCTGGCTCGATCCCATGCCTCCGATCTGCGGATTGGCAAAGGACTGAAGCTGTGA
This sequence comes from Chthoniobacteraceae bacterium, assembly GCA_044376275.1. Lineage (GTDB taxonomy): Bacteria > Verrucomicrobiota > Verrucomicrobiia > Chthoniobacterales > Chthoniobacteraceae > Chth-196. The sequence continues at coordinate 3,693 of JBILLC010000531.1, forward strand.
AGTAGCGAGCGATGCAACCTGATCCGTCGAAAGTGACTGGATCTGCAATGTGGAGAAGCTACGGAACTGAGCTGTCGACAATGTCCCGAGCAATTCCGTGGAGAGCGCCAGAATTTGATCGCTAACGAAGCCGGATATCTGAATCGGCTTGAGCGCTGTAATCTGATCCGTCGAAAGCGCGCCGATCGCTGCTCCGCTAAATGCGCGGAATTGGGCAGATGATAGCGCCACCAAATCCACTGTCTCAAGTGCTCGAGCTTGTGCACTTGTAAAGCCACCCACCTGAGCCGTGCCGAAAGCCGCGATCTGCTGCAAGGAGACCGCAACTATCTGGTCGGTCGTCAACGTGGCTACTTGATGGGTCGCTAACCCAACCAACTGCGCTCCTGTGAGAACACTAATTTGATTTGTGGTAATTGCGATCAACTGCTCGCTCGCGAGAGCGAGCAACTGCCGCGTTGCAAGAGACCGTAACTGCGCTGAATCCAGCACCTGCAAATCCGCAGCCTCGAGCGATCGCACCTGACTCGTTGTCAGTCCAAGGAGTTGATCAGGGCTGAATACATCAAACTGAGATGCTTTCATCGCCCGAACCTGCGCGGTATTCAGGATACCAACCTGTGTGGCCCGCACACCGCGGATGGCGCTCGTTTCGATCGCGCTCACTTGATCGCTACTCAAACCACCGAATTGAGCGGTTGAGAACGCCAAGAGATTTGCACTGCTGAGGGCGGCCATCTGATCTGTACTGAACGAAGTGGTTTGCGCGGTGACAAGCACTGCGAATTGACCACTAGTGAGCGCCGACACCCGCTCAGATTTAATGGCAACCAACTGCCCAGTATTGAGTCGTTGGATTTGCTGGGGCAACAGGGCTCGAATCTGCGCTGAAGTCAAAGACGCCACTGCGGCTGACTGGAAACTCATGACCTGTGCTGTCGTTAACGCAGCAATTTGTGCGGTGGCCAGCGATGCAATTTGGTCTGAATCGAAAGAACGCAGTTGAGCGGTTGAGAGTAGCGATGCCTGCGTTGGGGTGATCGCCCCTAGGTCCTTACCCTCGCCAGCAGCCAACTGCGTTGTCGTCAGCGCAGAAAACTGCTGCGGCGTGAAAGCAACAAACTGACTGGAGGTAAGAGCCACCAATTGAGCGGTCGTAAGATTCACGATCTGGCTCGTGATCAGGGCTGCCACCTGCGACGTTGCCAGCGAACTGACCTGATCAGATCCGAGACTCGCAATCTGCGAGGTCTTCATCGCCTGAACATGCCTTGCCTCGAGAGCTCGTATCTGCGCAGTTGACATACCGGCGAGATCGGATGTCTCGATGACTGCGACTTGCGCCACTCCAAGAATCGACATCTGAGCAGGCGCGAGCGCCGCAGCCTGACTGTTTGTGAGCTGAGCAACTTGGGAGGTACTCAGTGATGGCACCTGAGCGGACGACAAGG
>JBILLC010000197.1:0-5140 GCA_044376275.1 Chthoniobacteraceae bacterium
CCGCGAGCATTGTCCTGGGTGGCGTCCGGCAAGGGTGCGGCTATCAAAAATGGGACGCCCGAGCAGGAGTGATCCATGTACAAAGCTTACCGCAGAGAATCGCTAATCAGTTCAACATGACACCGAGCCGTGTGATTATTGTGATGGCAGTCTGCCTTTTGATACTCGCGAGCGAGGCCTGTATTGCTGGGGACAACGAAAGAGGCATGGTTGCGACGGTGCATTCGCTGGCCACAAAGGCAGGGGTAGATGCGCTCAAAGAGGGGGGCAACGCAATCGATGCAGCAGTTGCCGCCGGGCTGATTTTAGGTGTCGTTGACAGCCATAACTCGGGAATCGGCGGTGGCTGCTTCATGCTCATCCGCCGGGCCTCCGGTGAAGTCATCGCCCTGGATGGAAGGGAGACCGCACCCGCAAAGGCCCACCGTGATATGTATGTGCGAAATGGACATGCGGTCCCGGAGTTAAGCCGCACAGGACCCCTCGCTGTCGCGACTCCGGGGCAAATCGCCACATTTCACGAGGCCGTTGAGCGATACGGTCGGCTGACTTGGAAACGGCATTGCTTGGCGGCTGCCGCTTGTGCCGAGAAAGGTTTTGCCGTTACCAAAAACTATGAAAGCCGATTGAGTAGCGTCCGCGGGGACCTCTCAAAGTTCGCGGGTTCACGCTCGAGTTTCATCAAGCAAGATGGGAGCACTTGGCTGGCTGGAGAACTTTTCACCCAACCCGATTTAGGAAAGACTCTTCGCTCTCTGGCAGAAAATGGGCCTGCGTGGTTTTACAGGGGACCATTCGCACAACTCACAGCAAAATGGATGACGGAGAACGGGGGAATCATCGCACAGTCGGATTTTTCAAACTACAAGGTCAAACACCGCGATCCGCTAAAAACCACATACCGCGGGCACACCATCCTTGGGTTCCCTCCCCCGAGTTCAGGGGGAGTTCATGTGGGGCAAATTCTCAACATCCTTGAATGCTTCGACCTGAAAGCCATGGGGCAAGGCTCGGCGGATTTCATTCATGTCGTGGCAGAGGCGATGAAACTTGCGTTTGCCGACCGTGCTTTTTGGCTTGGGGATCCTGATTTTACGAGAGTTCCAAGGGGACTCATTGATCGTTCATACGCGAAAACTCTGGCGCAGAGGATTGACCGTGAAAAAGCCACAACCGTCAGCGGACCCTCCACGCCCCCAAACGCTTTGGAGAGCGTTTTTGACAAACACACAACTCACTATTCGACAGCCGACTCTGATGGCAACTGGGTTGCATGCACCGCGACAATCAACACAACCTACGGCAGCAAACTTGTCATTCCCACCACCGGGGTGGTGCTCAACAATGAGATGGATGACTTCTCCGCTGAGCCTGGTATGCCAAACGCATTTGGCTTGGTTGGTGGCGAAGCGAACGCGGTTGAGCCCGGTAAGAGGCCGCTCTCGAGCATGTCGCCGACCATTTTACTGCGCGGTGGCAATCCAATCCTAAGCGTCGGCGCTGCTGGTGGCCCGACGATCATCACACAGACACTGCTTGCGATCATTCATATCGTAGACTTTGGAGAGTCAGTGCAGTCAGCACTCGCGCAGCCCCGATTCCACCAACAATGGCTGCCAAACGAGCTTCGCATCGAACGTTCGATACCCGAGCCAGTCCGGAAAGAACTGCTGCAACGCGGTCATATCTTGAAGGTCATCGACTCGCTTGGCGCATGCCAGGCGATTGGCAAACTCAAAGACGGACCCGCATTCGAAGGATCACACGACCCAAGGGTTATCGACGGCGCAGCGGCAGGCCCCTAGAGCTCCGCTGCTTGATTCATACGCATCGCATTCGGAGCCAAGGAGCGGATCTCGCGATCACTGGGCTAGTCCTGAAGCCCACTGACAATCAATTTCGAGTACACATCGACCATTTTCTGAGCCATCGCACGAGAGTTAAAAAGGGCAGCCCATCGATTCCTACCGTTTTCAGCCAGCTCACGCATAAGCCGAGGATTTTCAAGCAGCCCAAACAATTTCCGAGCCAGATCGCGAGCATCACCGGGCAAGAATAGAATTCCACCACCATTTCCAACGATCTCCTGAGGCCCTCCGGCATCTGCAGCAACAACAGCAACGCCTCGGCTCATCGCTTCAGGGAGGACCAACCCGAACGGCTCAAGCGGACTGGATAACACGAGGGCATCCGCCGCCCTCATCCACACATTTGGATTTTCCTGTTGTCCCAAGAATTCCACCCGCCATGAAAGACCCAAGGCCTGCGCTTGAGCTTCAAGAGTGCGACGCAGCGAACCCCCTCCGAGAAAAACTGCTCGAAACGCGCACCTCTCCGATTGAAGCATCGACAACGCGTTGAGCATGGTCACATGCCCTTTTTCGGACTCCAACCGTGCCACGCAAAGCAAAAGCCTCTCGTCCCGCCCAATCGACAGCATATGGCGACTGGTCTCCCTGTCGGGCTCGTCTGATTCTGGCGCTGGAACTCCATTGTGCACCACATTCACCTTCGATGGATCGGTATCCCCGCGGGCAAGCATTGCATCCCTTACAGCATTGGACACCGCAACCCACTGATCCACCTGCCGCCCGATAAAGTCGTGTACAAGCGCTGTGATCCATTTTTTTACACCCCGCCTCGCCAACCGCGCAGGCGCGATAAAATGCTGAGAAACCACCAACGCACCCTTCTTTGAATTGCGTCGAGCGATCGCCGCGAGAAACGCGGTGACGCCGTTATGGGCATGCACAACATCGACCGCTCCACAACGCAACAACTCCTGCACACGGCCGATCGACGCCATCGGGAAACGGCTTCCATCCAGCAATTCAACTGCGCCACCGGCCGCAAAGATCCTCTGGGCCAGGGGTGAGCCCTCACGGCACCCCACACTGACTTCAACCCCCAGTTGCCGCAGCCCGTCGGCAAGGTCACAGCAATGCCTCTCCGTGCCTGCGAAACAATCCGAATCCGTCCATAACAACACCCTCATAGTCATGAAATCGACACCTGCGACTGGACAAATGGAGCACCAGAAATGATTGCGCCCCAGAGCCCGGAGCCTGCCGATAAACTTGCTGCTGCGATGGACTCAAGCATACGCCGCGCCCTGCTTCCGCCGCGGGCTCGCCTTGGGTTGTAAGGCCCGCTGCGGCATTGTTCTTTTAGCAATTCGAAATCCGGGCTTTGAGGCTGCAAGCGCAAATCCCACCGATGCCCACGCGATCATAATCGCGCCACGGCTCCAATAGTGGTCAACCAACCCGTGCACAAATTTTGAAAGCAAGACGGCACCGGCCAAGGCATACGAAGAGGCCGCGGGACCCAATGTCCTGTTGAGACCGACTCTTCGTCGCCACACCCCCCAAAGCACACAAAAGTGCACCCCAATCAAAGCCAACACTCCCAAAGGCCCGCTCTCTGCTAGGGTCAATAAAATCACGTTTGTCGCATCGAACTCTTTCCTCAGTCCGACTCCGACTCCAATCCACGGGCTGCTCCTCCACTGCTCGATTGCCCACTCCGAATTTAGCTCCCTCGCTTTGATGTTATACCGCGAGTTGTCAAAGCTGCTGGCGTACTCACGAGACTCCTCGGGAAGACTCGCCCATACGACTCCGACCACGGGAATCAAAAGCACCCCCAACATCAGCAGTCTTCGATACATCCCCCTCCATGCAAATAAGAACGCCACGCCTGCCATCGCAGCGAGCCAAGCGCCTCTGGAAAGCACCATCATCAACCCCGCAGCAAGCACCCCCAACACGGACAACCACCGCCACTGCGGAGTCCTTGGCTCGCTCAGCCAGCATTCGACGCAGACAATCAGCGCGCAAGCGATCGACGCACCAGCCCCGTTTTTATTCAGGCCGAGAAAATAACTCGAGCGGGTGAACAGCGCGGCCACCGCCAGTATCAACCCAACTCCAACCAAAGCGCGCCAAACCACCCGCAATTGGTTTGGCCTCGTGGGCAGAATCGAAAACAGGGCTACGGCGCCCACCCAATAAAGGGCCATCTGGATGAGGGAAATTCCAGACGACTCACGCCAAGTCGGAATGGTCAGAATTGTTGCGAGTATAAGTGTTCCCCAAATCGGACCGCTCAACCACCCGAGTCCACCCTGCCAGCCCCGCAACAACATGAGCGGAGCAGCCAAAAGCAGATGGAGCTCAGACACCGAAAAATGCAACCAGCCCAGCCCTGACAAATCGTTCTGGAAAGGAGCGAAAGCAAACACGGCCACCAGGGGAATCGACGGGTATCGAACCGACATCACCCAAAAGCAAGTCGCGTAGATTGCCAGCCCTAATCCAAGCAACAGCACAGTTAATCCATTTGGGTCAGCATTCACGGTTACTTTGCCTCGGACACGAATTCACCTCGAGGCAAGGGGCTCGATATTTGCCTTTTCAAAAGCCAAGCTTTACTCGCACGCATTTCCGCATTGCCCAGCACCAACAACCTTAAAAACGCTCCAAACGCCGTCGCTGCACGGAAGCATAGAATCCCAAGGGATCCGTGGTGCTTCGCAAAATACCGGTCTACGCCCGAAAAAAACCACTCCCGCGTCCGCCCGGAACACGATTGACCACTTGCCCCTCCAAGGTGGGTCGCAAAAGCGGTGGAAACAAAATGCGCCTCCCATCCGATTTCCCGGAGACGCTTTTGCAGATCCGTCTCCTCAGAATATAAAAAGAAGCCCTCATCAAAGCCGCCCACTTGCGCCCAAGCCCGGCGGCGAATCATCAAGCAGGCGCCGCTCAACCAATCGACACGTCCCGAAAAACTCGGAGACCCCTCAGTTTCGCCATCGAAACACGCTGTCTTAAAGACCCGTTCGAGCCATAAAACTCCAAGGCACTCAAGCCATGAACGCAACGGTGTTGGAAACCTGTAGCAAGAGATTTGCTTGGAACCGTCTGGATTCCTTAAAGCCGGGCCGACCACTCCCACCTTGGGATGACGCTGCAAGTATTCACGCAAACGCTCCAAGCAACGTGTGTCCACAAAAGCATCGCTATTTACCAGCGCGATGAACTCGGAATCACCTCCGATCACCGCCCGATTGTTGGCAGCTCCAAACCCTATGTTTTCTGAAAGCAATATCACGCGCACGTTTCCGCCGACGCTCGAA
>JBILLC010000519.1:0-5100 GCA_044376275.1 Chthoniobacteraceae bacterium
CGGGTCGACAGCGGTTAACGCTGGAAGCCTCACCCTTGTGGGCGGCAGTGCGCTGGCCAACAGCATGGCGCTAAGCGTCAACGCGGGCGGGGTGGTGAATTTGAAGGCCAGCGAGGAAATCGGCAGTCTGGCAGGGCTTGGCTCCGTGAGCTTGGCAGGCAACACTCTGACACTAAGCGGATCGCAGGCTTCCAACTTTGGCGGAGTGATTTCAGGCTCGGGCGCAGTTGTGAAGACGGGTCTGGCTACGCTCACCTTGGCGGGGGCCAACACCTTCAGCGGTGGATTGAGGATGAGTAACGGTGTGCTCCTGCTGGGTGCAAATACGGCTGCGGGAACCGGGTTGCTCCAGCTCACAAATGGAACAATTTCGAGCGATTCGGCAACGGCTCGGACTCTCGCCAATGCGGTGACGATGAACGGCACGCTTGGACTTGGGATGTCAACCGGTTCTGGATTGCTCACGCTTGCAGGCAGTGTTGCCCTGCAGGGAACCACCAAGCTAACGGTGCTCGGAGCTGCCACATTGTCGGGAGTGGTGAGCGGTACTTATGGGTTGGTGAAGGAAGGCGCCGCCGAGTTGCTGCTGAGCGGCACGAATACTTTCACGGGCACCACGGTTGTGAACGGCGGTGTGCTGACTTTGGCGGGAGGAAGCGCGATTTCGAATGCGAACTCGGTGGTTCTCGCAACGGCAGGTACGCTCAAGCTGAATGCGTCTGAGGAGATCGCAAGTGTGAGCGGTTCGGGGATGGTGAATATTTCCGCCGGTTCACTGACGCTCAGTGGCGGGGGGTCTTCTGCGATCAGCGGCGTGGTGGCAGGTGTGGGCGGTATCATCAAGAGCGGCAGTTCTGTTTTGACGCTCTCCGGATTGAACAACTTCTCCGGCGGGATGAACCTGAGCAACGGCGTGGTGCGGCTCGGCAACAACAGCGCGTTCGGCACGGGGTTGGTGAATGTGAGCGGTGGCCGTGTTTCGAGCGACTCGAGCGCCGCACGCCTGGCGTTCAATGCGCTGGCATTGTCCGGAACAGTGGCGTTGGGCGATGTGGTCAACAACGGCCTGCTCACCCTCAGCGGTGCGGCGAGCCTCGGTGGTTCATCAACAGCAGTGACAATCGCGGTTGACAGTTCGGTGACTCTCTCCGGTGTGATCAGTGGACCGCGCGGAATCGTGAAGACGGGTCTCTCCGAGCTCACCTTGAGCGGGGCGAACGCATTCACTGGTGCGGCATCCGTCGAAGCGGGCACGCTCACGCTCGCGGGCGGAGTCGCGTTGCTTAAGACGACGCCTGTGACGATTGGAACGGCCGCGACGCTCAAGATTGCGGCAGCTCAGCAGATTTCGAGCGTGAATGGCGGCGGAATCATCTCGCTCCAAGGCAATGCACTCACGATCGGCGGCACCGAAGCTTCCGTGCTCTCCGGAACGGTGACTGGCACGGGTTCATTGGTGAAGACGGGCAATTCGGTGCTCGCCCTCTCGGGAAGCAGTTCCTTCAGCGGCGGGGTTTCACTGAGCACGGGCACGTTGCGGATTGGAAACAACACCGCGATCGGGACCGGGGTGTTGACGATGACCGGCGGCGCTGTGACAAGCGACTCTTCAACCTCCCGCTCGCTGTTGAATGCAGTCAACATGGGTGGGCTGGTGTCATTCGGTGATTTGGTGAATAATGGCACATTGAGCTTCAACGGGGTTTCCACGCTGACGGCCAATGCGACCGTGACGGTGCTCAGTCCGGTGAATTTGAATGGCGCTCTGAACGGTGGATTCAGTTTGGTGAAGGCCGGCAGCAGTGAGCTGACTCTCAGCGGCACGAACCTCTTCGGAGGCACCACCGCAGTAATTGGCGGCACCTTGACACTCGCTGGCGGCAAGGCGCTTTCGGATTCGATGACGGTGGCGGTTGGATCTGGCGCTGTCTTGAAGCTCTCAAACTCCGAGGAAATCGCCGTCATCTCCGGGCGTGGCACGGTGAACCTGCAGGGCAACACCCTGACGTTAAACGGCACGACGACGGCCAATTTCGGCGGATCGATCACCGGCACCGGCGTGTTGGTGAAGAGCGGCGCCTCTGTGCTCACGCTCACCGGTGCAAGCAGCTTCAGCGGAGGCATCGTCCAGACTGCGGGCGCTCTGCAGGCTGGTACGAACGCGGCATTCGGCACCGGCAAGTTGGTCCTGAGTGGCGGTCGCGTTTCCAGCGACTCGACCACCGCTCGCGCGTTCGGCAACGCCGTTGAACTGAGCGGTGCTCTGACTTTGGGTGATGCGATCAATTCCGGTGCGCTAACCCTCTCCGGTTCGGTGGCACTCAAGAACGGCGCATCGTTAAGCGTTGTAAGTAGCGCAACGCTCAGCGGTGTGGTGAGCGGTACAAATGGCTTTACCAAGACCGGGGCCGCTGAATTGATTTTGTCGGGTACGAACGCATTCACCGGTGCGACAACTGTCAGTCAAGGTGTTCTGACCTTGGCGGGAGGTTTCGCGATTGCTGACAGCGTGCCGGTTAATGTCGCTGGCGGTGCGACGCTGAAGCTCGCTGCCTCCGAGCGGATCGAGAGCCTGACTGGAATCGGGTTGGTTAACCTGCAAGGTAATACGCTCACGATCAACGGATCTACTGCGTCTACGATGGGAGGGGTGGTGAGCGGTTCGGGTGCGATTGCGAAGGCTGGAACATCAACGCTCACGCTTTCTGTTGCAAATACCTTCAGCGGTGGGGTGGATCTGCAGGCTGGAACGATTCTGGTGGGTGATGCCGCTGCCTTGGGCACGGGCACATTGCGCTTCACGGGTGGCAAGCTTGCCAACAACGCCACAATGGCGCGTGCACTTGCGAATGCATCGGTTCTCTCGGGTTCGCTGACTTTTGGTGACGCGATCAACTTCGGTGCTCTCAGCTTTGCGGGTCCTGTGGCGTTGGCGGGCAGCACGCAGCTGACGGTGGCGAGCGCGGTGACGCTGGGCGGGAGTATCAGCGGAGCGTTTGGACTCTCGAAGCAGGGCATGGGCGAGTTGACGCTCTCCGGCTCGAACACTTTTGGCGGACCAGTGACGTTGGGTGCGGGTACGCTAACGGTCGGCGGTGGCAACGCGCTGCTCAACAGCATGGCGGTTAGCATTGGCAGTCTGGCGACCTTCAAGCTGGTCGCGAGCGAGGAGATCGGAACAGTCACTGGTGCAGGCACCATCAACCTGCAGGCTGGCACGCTGACGCTTGGCGGAACCGGAACAACGGTGTACGCCGGGTCCATTCAAGGGATTGGATCGCTATCGAAGACTGCGCCCGGCGTGCTGACGTTGACCGGTTCGAACAGCTTCAGCGGCGGGATGCGTCTGAGCGCAGGAAGCGTTCAGGTGGGTGCTAACACCGCGCTGGGGACAGGCACGCTGATGTTGTTGGGCGGTCGCGTTTCGAGTGACTCCACGACTGCCCGTGCGATGGCCAACGGCTTCGTGCTCTCCGGCAGTGCGACTCTCGGGGATTTAATCAACAACGGTTCACTCAGCTTCGCAGGCGCAGGTTCGATTGCTGCCAACTCCGTGTTGAGTGTGAATAGCGCGGTGCTCGTTAGTGGCAGCCTCACCGGGTCGGCTTCGCTGGTGAAGGATGGTGCGGCTGAGTTGACCCTGAGCGGCAGGAACACCTTTGGCGGTGCAACGACTGTCAACCAGGGAACGCTGACGCTCGCCGGAGGCAATGCCTTGGCGAATGCCTCCAGTCTGACACTGGCATCGGGCGCGACACTGAAGCTGGCAGCTTCCGAGGAAATCGGCAGCCTCTCCGGTGCCGGTGCGGTCAATTTGCAGGGCGGCACGCTCACGATCAGCGGCACGGCGGCGACCGTCTTCAGCGGAGTGATGAGCGGTGCGGGCGCATTGGTGAATGGCGGGACCTCGACTCTGACCCTTGGTGGAACCAACACCTTTAGCGGCGGGGTGACGCTCTCGGGCGGTTCGCTTAGGATTGCGAGCAACTCGGCGCTTGGTTCTGGCTTGCTGACTCTGAAGGCGGGCCGGTTCTCGAGCGATTCAACCGTAGCTCGTCTGCTCTCGAACAACGTGGCGCTCACTGGCGAAGTGACGCTGGGTGACGCGGTCAACTCTGGTTCCTTGACGCTGTCCGGGGCGATGTCCCTGCTCGGCACCGGCTCGCTGACGGTGTTGGGCAATGCGATGTTGAGCGGTGCAGTCGGCGGTTCGCTCGGGTTGACCAAGGCTGGCGCGGGCGAGTTGACGTTATCCGGTGTAAATACTTTCTCCGGCACGTTCAATGTGACGGCTGGCACAGTCACACTTACGGGTGGCTCGGCAATATCCAACGCGACCGCAGTGAGCCTCGCGGCATCGACATCGCTCAAACTCGGTGCCTCGGAGGAAATCGCAAGCCTCGCCGGTGCCGGCGCGGTGAATCTGCAGGGCAACACGCTTACTCTGGGCGGTTCCGCTTCCACGGCATACTCAGGCGTGATCAGTGGTTCGGGTGCGCTGGTGAAGTCGGGTAACGGGTTGCTCGCGCTCAGTGCGGCGAATCTGCACACGGGTGGTGTCAGGCTTTCCGCAGGCACCCTGCAGCTTGGCAACAACGCGGCGCTGGGTACGGGAACACTGGCTCTCACCGGTGGCCGCCTCACGAGCGACTCGGTGAACGTGCGCACCTTGGCCAATGCGCTGCAGTTGGCGGGAACCGTCGGGTTTGGTGACTTGATCAACTCGGGTGCGGTGAACCTGACCGGGAATGCATCGCTGATCGGCAATACCACCATCAACGCGGCGAGTGCGGTGAACTTCAGCAACGTGATCAGCGGAACTTACGGCGTTTCCAAGCTCGGCGCTGGATTGTTGACTCTCTCCGGGACCAACACCTTCTCGGGTCCTGTCGCTGTGAGCGAGGGGATCTTGGCGCTCGCCGGCGGATCGGCTTTGGTCAACGCGGCGGCGGTCGCTCTCACCGGCAGCGGGGTGTTGCGTTTGGATGCCGCTGAAGAGATCGGGAGCATCGCGGGTTCGGGTACGCTCAATTTGCAGGGCAACAGGCTCAGCATCGGCGGATCGGCGAACTCCGTGTTCGCTGGAGCGATCATCGGCAC
>JBILLC010000198.1:0-5089 GCA_044376275.1 Chthoniobacteraceae bacterium
CTTCGAACCGGCAAGTCCGAGTTCAGGGAATTCAGCAACAGCTTTGGCCTTCCATTCTTCCAGAATTTCACTGGCTCCTTTCTCTGGAACCGAGTTTTCGGACGGATCACTCCTCTGCGCGGTAACCTCGGAAGTCGCCTCCCGTATCGCCGAAGGCGCTGTCACCTCCTCGATCTTTGATGCAGATTCAACGTTCTGCGACTCAACGCCCGCCTGCACTGCCGGTTCGCGGGGGCTCATGATGCGGTCGCAGCCGACAGCACAAGCCGCAAGCAGTGCATAAAGCGCAAACTGAGACGCATGTTTTTTCATAGCGAATGAGGTCAAATGGGACTTTATTTTAAAAGTTTGCTAATCCAGCGACATAGGCCGAGCTACCATGTAGCATCCCTAAAACAAATAGCAATGACGCAACTTCCTCGTTGCATGTTACATTTAATATTTTAAGAATTACATACCTTACATAAAGAATTCGACCAGCCTTGGTCTGGTTGACCGCGAAAACCCATCCCGCGCACCAAGGGGAGTCTGCCCTGCCAATCTCCCATGCCCAGCAATCTCTCCGAGGCCTCCGGTCGGTGTTACTCGTAGCGCAGCGCAACGATTGGATCGAGCGCGGCAGCCTTTCGCGCAGGGTAAAAGCCAAAGAACACGCCGATCCCGAAACTCACACTGAACGCCAGCACGATTGAGCCCGGCGAAACCACGGGCACGAATTCGACGAACATGCCGACCAAGTGCGCGGCACCTACTCCGAACAAAACCCCGATCGCGCCGCCGAACAAACTCAGAGTCACGGCCTCAATCAAAAACTGCAATCGGATATCTCCCGGCTGTGCCCCGACCGCGATCCTGATCCCGATTTCCCGCGTCCTCTCGGTTACGCTGACCAACATGATATTCATGATTCCTATCCCTCCCACCACCGGCGAAATTCCAGAGATCGCTCCAAGCAGAAGCGTAATCACTCGCGAGATCGATCCCACTGTGTCTGCGATTTCTTTTTGATTGAAAACATTGAAATCGTCATCGCGACCACTTGGAATTCCGTGCCGCTGCCTCAACAAGTTGCCTATCTCCTGCTGCGCCGACTCCATGTAGGCCGAGCTTTCAATTTGAATATTGATGGAGCGAATAAACTTTTCCCCTGTCAGCCGCTTCATCGCCGTCGTAAAGGGAATCACCACCCGGTCGTCCTGATTCTGCCCACCCATCCCCGCTCCCTTGCTCGAGAGGACTCCAATGATCACAAACGGAATATTTCGAATGCGAAGGCTTTGCCCCAACGGATCCAGAGGACCAAAAAGCTCGTGAGCCGTTTTGGATCCAATCACCGCCACACGCGCCGCACTCCGCACCTCCCGCTCTGAAAACATCAGGCCTGAGGAAAGCTTCCAATCGCGGATCCTGAGATAATCCTGTGACTCGCCCGTCACGCTGGTTGACCAATTCCGCCCGTTGGCCATCACTTGCGCGACCGTGGAGACTTCGGGGCTGACCGCCACGACGTGATCCACCTCCCGTTCGATCGCGAGCGCGTCAGAAACAGTCATCGTTCGCGCACTGCCAAGTCCGCCATGCACCCCACCCGTGCGGCGGCTACCTGCGAAAATCATGAGCATGTTCTGACCGAGTGCGGCAACCTGCCCCTCGATCCGGGCCTGTGCGCCGTTACCAACGGCCACCATGGTGACCACAGAGGCAACGCCAATGATTATACCGAGGGCCGTCAGGGTCGACCGCATCGCGTTACGACGCAGCGCACGCATCGAGATCCATGCGGTCAAAACCGATCGCGCGCAAAATACACCGATGACTCCGAAAACGCCCATGACTTAGGTTAACTTCGCCTCCCGTTCCTCTCGATCGATTCGCGCAATTTCAACCTCCGCATGGCGAGGAGTCTCATTCAACTGATCACTCAGAATCCTTCCGTCGCGCATCACAATCACCCGCTTCGAATACGCCGCAATGTCGAGTTCATGAGTCACCATGAGAATCGTGATCCCGGCATGATTAAGCGCCTGAAAGAGTCCCATGATTTCGGCGCTTGTGCGGGTGTCGAGGTTGCCGGTCGGCTCGTCCGCGAGCACAAGCTCCGGTGAATTTACCAGCGCCCTCGCGATCGCGATTCTTTGCTGTTGTCCGCCTGAGAGCTGGTTTGGATGATGGCCGCTGCGATCACTGAGCCCAACTTTAGCTAGGGCTTCCAAAGCCCTCTTGCGACGCTGCGCACGCGCCACCAAAGGCTGGCTGTAGAACATTGGCAATTCCACGTTCTCAATCGCACTTGTCCTCGCCAGCAAGTTGAAGCTTTGAAACACAAATCCTATTTTTGCATTACGCAAGATTGATAGATCACGCCTCTTCATCTTCGAAACCGATTCACCATCCAGAAGGTACTCGCCGCCGGTAGGACGGTCGAGGCAACCAAGGATATTCATCAAGGTGGACTTCCCGGAGCCGCTGGAACCCATCACCGCGACGAACTCACCACGTGCGATGCGAAGATCGACTGCGCGCACCGCACGCACCTCAACCGCCTCGGTGCGATACGTCTTTTCAATGCCAAGCAACTCAATCAACGGCGCGCTCATGGTCCACGGCGTGGCGGCCCGAACGGACCGCCTGGCTTAGGACCGGCGACCGAATTCGCGATGACCAGTTCCACGCCCTCCTCGATACCATCCACTATCTCGGTCTCCACCCCATCGCTGATTCCAGCCCGCACCACAAGCGGCCTGAGTTGGTTGGTCTCATTGATGAGGACGTATACCAGGCGCTGCCGTCGTTCAAGGCGGCTGGGAGGCTTGCTCTCGAACACAGCGGGCTCTGGCGGTGAATAACGCAAAGCGCTGTTGGAGATCTTAAGCACTTCTTTGCGCTCGGCGACGCGTATCGACACGTCGGCGGTCATCCCCGGAAAGAGCTTTTGTTCGGGGTTATCGACCGAGATAATCGCATCGTAGGTAACCACGTTTTGGGTGGTGGTGGGTGCGCGTCTGACCTGCACCACCAAGCCCTTGAAAATCTCATCCGGGTACGCATCGACAGTGAACTCTACATTCTGTCCTGTTTTAAGCTGGCCAATATCAGCTTCGGACACCGCCGCGCTAATATTCATTTTGGTGATATCCTGCGCAATCACCAGCAGCACAGGTGTAGTCATGGATGCGATCAGCGTCTGACCAACGTCGACCTTTCGCGAGATTACAATTCCATCCACCGGTGCCGTGATTCGACAAAAAGCTACATTCGCGGCGGCGTTATCGAGTGCCGCCTGCCGAATCACGACGGTTGCCTCGGCACGCGCCAATTCCGCGGTCGCCTGGTCGAGGTCAAATTGCGAGGCAGCCTTGAGCGGCACAAGCGCTTCTTTGCGCGTCAGGTTCTGTTTGCGCAGCACCACATCCGCCTTCGCGGCAGACAACTCCCCTTCACTTTGCCGGAGCACAGCCGCGTAAAGCGTGGGATCAATCTCTGCAACCAGCTGCCCTTTTTTTACCGGTGAATTAAAATCCACGTGGAGCGCCGCTATTTTTCCGCTCACTTGGCTGCCCACGTCCACACTCCCGACGGCGCTCAGACTTCCGCTTGCCGTGACATGCTGTACCAACTCCCCCCGCGTGACTTTAGCGGTTTCATATTTAAGCAACTGCTCAGCCTTCGGCTTGCAGGCCAAAAGAACCAACCCGAGCGTGAGCAGCAGAATGGTGCTGATTTTCATCTCGATGACAAAAGCGTGCCTGCTAACCATGTGGTTCATTTCCATCCACCCCCGAGTGCCTTGTACAGTGCAATCTGACTCGTGATCTTGTTATACTGCGCGGACAGGTGCCCCTGACGCGACGAATACAAATCCTGCTGCGCTGAAAGCACATTCAGATAGGCGTCCTCTCCCTGCCTGTAACGCGCGTCTGCAAGTTCAAATCGGCGCCTTTGCACACCAATGGCCGCCTCTTGAACCGCAGTCTGCTCAGCATAAGTTTTTGTTGCAACCAAAGCATCGGACACTTCGCGAAAAGCCCGCTGCACCGTCTTCTCGTACGCCGCCACCTTGATTTGCACCTCGATCTTAGCTGCCTCCAGATTCGACTTATTCCTCCCCGCCGTGAAAATCGGCAGTGTGAGGCGTGGGGAAAAACTCCAGACTCCCGTTCCGTTTCCAAACAAGTTTGCCAACTCGTCGCTTTCGGAGCCGAGCGAACCGGTCAGGCGCACCTGAGGAAAGAAAGCCGCGCGTGCTGCGCCAACGTTTGCGTTCGCAGCATACAATTCGTGCTCCGACTGGAGAATGTCGGGGCGACGCTGCACCAAGTCGGAAGGCAGGCCCGCAGGAATCTTTGCAAGAAGCCCACCATCTAGAAAGGCACGGGGCAACGGAAGCGAGTCGGGGAGTTCAGCACCGAGGAGAAACACGATCGCATTGCGGGCCTGCGCCACCTCGCGCTCATAGGTGATCACGCTGATGCGCACGCTCTGAACTTGCCCCTCGGAAGTACGCAAATTCAGTTCATTAGTGGCGCCGACGTCGACAGTAGCCTTGTTCAGTGCGTAAAGTTGCTCAACAGCCGCTAGAGTTTCGCGCGCCAAAATCAACTGCTCCTCTGCCTGCCTCAATCCGAAGTAACGCGTCGCAACCTCAGCAACCAGAGCGATCTGGGCACTCCTCCTGCCCTCTTCGGTGGCAAAATATGTCTCCAATGCCTGCTTACTTAAGCTGCGGATCCGCCCGAAAAGATCCAGCTCGTAAGCAGCAATTCCAGCACTCGCCGACCAGCGCTCTGAAACCAAGTCCCTCGACTCTGCACGGGTCATATCGGCCTGCGCATCCAACGATGGCGTCAGTTGAGAGCGAGCAACCCTATACCGTGCGCGGCTCTGCTCGACACTAAGGATCGCCTGACGGAGATCACGATTATTTGCCAGCGCGATCTCCAAAAGGCCGCGCAACCTTGGTTCCCGAAAGAATTCACGCCAAAGGATGTCGTCTGCGAATCCAGACGCATTAACGCCCGAGCCGGGAAAACGTTCGGCAACCGGCGCGTTTGGTCGACTGATCTTTGGAATAAGCAGACAGCCGCTGAAC
>JBILLC010000200.1:0-5082 GCA_044376275.1 Chthoniobacteraceae bacterium
CGGGTACGCAGAACTCATCAGCAGGGGGCTTTCCGAGATCTCAAAAGTGCACCCCACCCTCACTCTGGAAGGGTTACGCTTGATCGCCACACGGACATTTCTTCAAAATACACGAAATCTTTAACCCCCGATCATTGTGACTTATCCAGAAGGCCACTCATACGCGGTTGGAATCGATTTTGGGGGAACCTCCATCAAGCCCGCCCTTGTGCAGGGTGCGAAGATTATACAGCGCGGCGCCCCCATCGATCCCCAAGCAGCCGATGCAAACACGGTGCTTTTGGAGATCGAACGATCGACACGGCAACTTTGCAGTGCGCTACCGAACCTGGTTCCTGTTGGCATTGGGTTGCCGGGGCTTGTTGATAGCGAGCATGGCATCGTTCATGGCCTATCGAACGTGGTTGGCTGGGATGAAATTCCAGTAAGCCGCATTCTTGGAGAGCGTCTAGGTGTTCCAGTGATTTTGGAAAATGACGCTAATGCCATGGCTTACGGTGAGTGGAAATATGGTGCAGCCGCAAGCACCAGACATGCCGTATGCATCACGCTGGGCACCGGTGTAGGGGGTGGGCTCATTATTGATCGAAAGTTATTTCGAGGCGCGCAACTGGCAGCGGGGGAAGTTGGACACACCAGCATTGATTACAGAGGTGCCAAAGGGCCCTACGGAAATCTGGGATGCCTCGAAAGCTACGTGGGCAATCACTGGATCAGCGAACGGGCGAAGGAAGCCTACCGATGTGCGAATCACGCGCCTCCCAGTCCCGATTGCACGCCGGAGCAACTGGCGAAAGCGGCGGTTGCGGGATGTCAGATTGCGGGAGCGCTTTGGGAGGCAGTTGGGGATGAACTTGGCGCAGCGCTTTCCAATGTGATCTGGCTGCTGAATCCTGACGCCATCGTCATCGGCGGCGGTGTCGCAAAGGCGGGCCGGCTAATCTTTGAGCCAATTGAGCGGTCAATCAAAAGTCGCACCTCCCGGGTGATTCACGAGAAGTTGCGTCTACTCCCCGCCATGCTTGGAAATGACGCTGGAGCCGTTGGATGCGGCGCGCTTGCTCTTGAAGCGACCCGTTGAAATCTGCTTTTATCGGGGCATGGCCACATACGTCTACGAAACCATCCCAAAGAAGGCGGGCCAAAAGCCTCGCCAGTTTGAATACGAGCAGAGCATGAAAGACGCTCCGTTAACCAAGTGCCCGAAAACCGGGGAGCCCGTCAAGCGAGTGATCACAGGGGGGACCATCATTACCAGAGGCACCTCCATCCTCTCGATGAACCGCCCCAAGAGATCCAGCTGAGGGCTGCTCTTCAAAAGCCCCAAGAAGACGGAGCTCTCTCGAGGCGACATCAGCCCCGCACTCGGTGTCTGATATTTAATAAAACATGTCCGCGCCTAAACCGTGGTTCGGCGTTAGGGTTTCCTTTGTTTTAATATGATGAACCCGCCAATCCGACTTCCCCTCCCCTCCATGCGTCGCATTCGCCTAGCACTCCTTTGCTTCACCCTTGGCGGCGGCTGTTTTGCCGGAGCCGATGGACCGATTCGGGTCGCATACGTTGACCCAACTGGCGCCGAGCAAGAGCGAGCGGGGACACTCCACCATGCAATGCGCGAAAACGGGAGACGGGCCATTTATTTCGATTATTACAGCTCAGTCGATGCGCTGACGCAGGATCTCCGGGGATTATACCACGCGGTGGTGGTTCGCAGTGACAGTCAGGAGGAAGGCTTTTCAACACTTCACCCCGAAAAGCGCGTGATCCTCATTCCCGAAGGACAGAAACCTGATGCGATTAGAAACGCAATTTTGAAAAGGATTTCAGATTCAGTTCGCCGAGATTGGGTGGCCTTTCTCGCTCAACGGGAGGAGGAAGTTCGGGAAAAGAATGAAAATGTCGCAAACTATGAAAAGCGGGAGGAACCGCTTACTTATCAGCGCCCGCTTAGCTTGAAAGGATCGATGGATCGAATTCAAGTGCCCGCCGACATGCGCTTGGAACTCTTTGCCGAGGATCCGAACATTGGAAAACCCATCGCAATGACTTGGGACGCCCGCGGTCGGTGTTGGGTGGCGAGCACATTTGATTATCCACACGGCATCACCGCCGACTCGGTTGGAAATGATAAAATTACCATATGCGAGGATACCAACGGTGACGGCAAGGCCGACAAATTCACGACATTTGCCGATAAACTGAATATTCCGACCGGACTGTGTTTTGCCGATGGAGGACTGATGGTGGCTCAGCCGCCGAATTTTTTGTTCCTGAAAGACACCAATGGCGATGACATCGCCGATATGCGAGAGACTCGCTTCGAGGGAATGTGGGGCATCGCCGACACCCACGCGCAAGCTAGCAACCTCCATTACGGATACGACAACTGGCTCTACGGAGCAGTGGGCTACTCGGGTTTCAAAGGAAAGGTGAACGGTAAGGACGTTGAATTCCGCCAGGGCACCTATCGATTCAAGGCCGATGGATCACAAATCGAATTTCTGCATCAATTCAGCAACAATACTTGGGGCCAGGGCGCCAACTCAGCGGGTGATCAATTTGGAGGAACGGCAAATGGCGCTCCCATCTTCTACGGGGGCATTCCTCGCACTGCGTTTGGCTCGGCACGGGGGATGAGCGCAAAGAAAATCAACGTGGTGAATGAGGCCCACCCGATCACGGAAAACTTTCGCCAAGTGGATGTCATGGGAGGGTATACGGCCGCTGCGGGTGCTTCGTTTATTTACTCCGACCAGCTGCCAGCGCGAATGCAGGGCATGGCGTTGGTGTGTGAACCAACAATGAAGCTTGTTGCGCTTTTCAAAATTGTGCCCAGCGGCGCTGGCTACAAAGCTTTGGATGGGATGAATCTTTTTGCGAGCAGCGACGAGTGGACGTCCCCGGTGTATGCAGAGGTCGGACCGGATGGCGCGGTTTGGATCGCAGATTGGCAGAATTTCATCATTCAGCACAACCCAACTCCGTCGCTTGAGCGAGGCGGTTACAAAGCCGTCACCGGCCCGGGTGGCGCTCACGAAAATCCCCTTAGGGACCATTCCCGTGGGAGGATCTACCGAGTCGTGTGGAAAGACGCAAAACAGCTGTCTCCAAAGTCCAACGCCACCGAAACCACCGATGCATTGATCGCTGCGCTCGGGGGAAGCACTCAATTCGGCCGGCTAGCCGCCCAACAAATCCTCGTCGAAACCAATCGAGTCGAGGCTGTGCCTGCGCTTCGTCGAAACGTTAGCTCACCCGCTTCAACAAACCTGGCAGTGCATTCCCTGTGGACCCTCCAAGGACTCAAGCAGCTCGACACTGAAACTCACAGAGCCGCACTGTCTTCCCGCAATGCCGATGTCCGCAGGAACGCGATTCGGGCACTGGGCTCGGACAATGCATCTCAAAAACTCTTCTTCGCAACCGGGGTTCTGGCGGACACTGACGCTCGCAATATTCTTGCCGCCTGGAGCAAACTCGCAGAATTCCCGACCACAGAAGAAATCAAAAAGGTTGCCCGCGGAATTTACTCCTCAACGCAGGGCTCAACAGATGAGTGGCTACTCGAGGCTGCCAAAATGCTCGGCAAGCGGCATGGCGCGGTACCCTTCACAGAAGGACAAAATCTTTTGTCAAACCCCGGACTCGAACTGACGGGAAATGACGGCATGCCTGTCGGGTGGAAACGCAGGGACTACAATGCTGCCAGCCGTGGAGATGCAGTGAAGTGGTCGCATCACTTTGACAGCAAATCAGCTCACTCCGGTGAGCGCTTTGTTCGTGTGGAGGCACAACAACCAGTAGATTCGAGTATTTTCTGCGAGGTAACGATCAAACCAAACACCGAGTACCGACTTGCCGCTTGGATCAAGGCGAAAGGACTCAAAGGCAAACTGAGTTTGAACGACCACATTGGCCGTGCGGAAACTGAAAAGATTACTCGAAACGGGGACTGGCAGTTGGTTGAGACGACCTTTCACAGTGGCGAACGATCAAAGGCGAGCATCAATATCCTCTTCGTGGGGACAGGAGAGGGCAGCTTTGATGATGTGAGCCTCACCGAGCTGATCCCGATTTTAGAGCCAAGTCTTCTGGCGGGTGATGCGCTGCGGGGTGAAAAAATTTTCCGTCAACACCAGACGGCAGCTTGCGTGCTCTGCCACGCGCTCGGCGGTCAGGGTAGTGCAGTTGGGCCGGCACTTGACGGGATCGCCTCAAGACAAAATTCCCAATACATCAGGCAGAGTTTGATCGAACCCAACGCGGTTCTCGCAAAAGGCTATGAAAACCTTGGAACGTCTCCGATGCCACCAATGAACCTGATTTTAACAGCTCAGGAACTGGAGGACATCCAGGCGTTTCTGCAAACTCTCAAGTAGGATCGGGCCCCAACCGGGGCGGCTGCCCCGTGCCGGCCTTAATCTATCGGCGCTCATAGAAGCGAAGCGCCTCAAGATCGCTTTGAAAATCAGACAGACAAACAACGCGTCCGCCTGATCCGGGATCTTGCGCGATGTACTCCCATCCTTTCTTTCCGACAATCACCACAAAATGAGTGCCACCCCCGGGACGCCGAATTCGGACAATCACCGGATTTCCTTTTAACAGACTCAGGTCCATTAGGCGAAAACTGGGCAAATCTTCGTAGGCGTGTCGGACTTTACCGGGCTCGTATTCCGCAGCAGCCTCCCAATACAACCAACCGCGCTCGGTGTAGCCGTTCGAGTCCTTGAGAAACCGATTTAACCGCTGCGGATCAACATCCATGCCGTAAAAAGCGAGTGCCATTGCAGCAGATGTGACGGCACATCCCTCTGCTCCGAGCGTGGTGTTGGTGTACCCAAGCGAATCACCCCGCCAGCGTTGATCGGCCTGAGCGAACGACGGAACTTGGAGCTGAAGCTTCCACGGGAAATAAAGCCCACCAGCGGGCGGCAGCTTTGCAACGCGATCCCAGTGAACAAGTAAACCCACGCAAACCAGCAGAAGTGACGACACAACTACAAACCGCTTCCACATGATGCGACGACGTGATTGCACAGAAATCCAAATCGCATTCAAACCGCTGGACCCAGCTGT
>JBILLC010000201.1:0-5068 GCA_044376275.1 Chthoniobacteraceae bacterium
CTTCTTTTTGATGCTGCTGCTGGGGCTATTGTTGGAACACCGACTCGTGCGGGTTTATGGGTGCTCCGAATAAGTGGATGGGATGGCGCGTCGATCGTTCGAACGTCTCAACTGCCAATTCTAGTCTCACCGTTGAATGCAGGTTTAGTGGGGCGATTCACCGGAGTGGTTGCAGAAAATATTGAATGGAATGACAACCTCGCTTCTCGGCTTGACTGTGTGGTCAGCTCCTCAGGGATTGCTTCAGGGAGGCTAATTGGTTCAAGGGGAACCGCGACATTTATTGGGAGATTGAACACGACGTCATCGAACCCATTGCAAGCAAGTTTGTCCGTTCCTGTTTCGTATTTCGGTTCTGGGCAAAACGGTCAGCTCGACTTGCGGTTTGATGCATCATCGCAACGCCTGTCCGGTGAATTGATCCGAAAGTCGTTCGGAGCGAATACCCAGGGTCCGGCCTCCGTCGCTATCTCCGGTTGGAGAAGTTCATGGAGCAAGTTTCAGGTTTCAGATCAGGCTGGAAATTACCGGTTTTACATTTCGGCCGATCACACCCCGGTTGAGGTCCCACAGGGATACGGATTCGGACGAGCTTTTGTAAGCCGAGAGTCTGGAGTTGTCTCTGTTTGGGGAAGTCTTGGCGACTCTCAAAGGATATCAAGTGCGTGTCCGCTTGGTCCGTTGGGTGAGATCTTGATTTACTCCCTCTTGTATGGCGGAAGTGGATCTTGTGTTGGGGTTGTCAGTGTTGAAAAAGGAGCAAATGTCCCTGTGGAAAATACGATTGGTGGACCTTTGACTTGGACGAAGAACGGGTGGGCCACGCGGGGACCCAGGGTGAGTCCGCAGAATTTTGAGGCGACAATCCAGTTAAATGGCCGTTACCAAAGCTCTGAGACTTCACGTTTGGGAAACCTGACCTCTGCAGGTAGCCCTGTCGAGGCACAGCTCGGCATCGGAGCTAGCCAATGGATCAATCTGCCGCTGAGCTTGGTGTCTTCTGTAGGCTCGAGAGTTGAGGTGCGGCCCAGTTCAGACAGCACTCTGGGTAGCTATGACTTAAAAATGCAAAGCATCGATAAACGGGCTGAAATGTTTTCTGGAGGCATCAAGCTGCCCGACTCGATACGACGGGCGAACTTCTGGGGTCAGATTATGAATGAGGCCCAGGACTGGAAGGGCTACGGGTTCTTTCTTGCGCCGAGAGCACCAGAAGCGGGCGCACCGACTGACACGTCGATACTCCACTCGGGCAAAGTGATTCTTGAGACGCGCTAGCTGGCGCGCAAACCGTCATCTGGAGCGCGGACTCCAGCTGCTGGGGCGAGACTTAAGGAGAGACTTGTATTCGGGGCGTGATCGCTCAGTTGACGTAGGCTGCCTCGTTGGAAAACAGGAGTGCCTGAACTAGGGCTTCCCACGGCGAAAATGCAACGCGCTGCACGAGTTCACCTTCGTTGACAAGAGCGGCACTGGCTGTCTTTGCATTCTGCGCGCTTTGAAGCTTTTTTTCGGCCATCTTCGCGGCTTCCTTATTGATTTGCGCGGCCTCGTTTTTGATGGCGGCCTGCATCTTGTTTTCCATGACTAAAAAATCAATAGCTCGCTTCCTTTCCGCGGCGGTGGGCAGTCGTTGCAGTACAAGGCGGTACACTGCGCTGATTCCTTTATCCGTGTCTTTTTGAACAGACACAGCATTCACAATTTCGGGTCGCTTTACAATGTTCTGCACGATCGCAGCCACGAACGAGCTGTTCATTAAAAACAGAGCTTGTTGGGGTACAATCGTGCTGGAGCGTCGGCTGTTTGGTGCAGTGGGATTCGCCATGTCGAATTGCATCAGTAGATCAGGCATGTTTGCCCGGTCGATGTAGGCGTAAACCGAGCGACGGAAGATGTATGGCTCCTCCGTCACATTGAATGAAAGACCGCCTACGGACTTTTCCATGATCCCTGCCATGCTGATGAGTGAGTCGCGGAAACTCTCAAAATCAAGTCGCCGGACATTTGCGCGCCACAGCAGAGAATTCGCGGGGTCGATCTTTGCGTAGTCATTGGCGCCACCTTTGAAGACCGAGTTGCTGGATTGCTGATAGGCACGAGACAACATGATAGCCTTGTGCAGGCTCTTGAGGGACCATGCAGGCTTCTGTGGTCCCATGTCTTGGACAAACCAGTTTGCGAGAAAATCCAGCAACTCCGGGTGGGTTGGCTTGCCTGCCTGATTGCCAAGGTCGTCTGGTGTGCGCACCAATCCGTCACCAAAGTGGTGCATCCACACCCGATTGACAATCACTCGAGCTGTGAGCGGGTTGCTCGGGCTGGCTATGGCCTGTGCCAACTCCAGACGTCCGCTGCCTTCTTTAAAAGGTGTGGGTTTACCGTTTTCACTCAGTACTTCAATGAATCGGCGCGGAATGATTCGGGGCTGCTCCCCCTGTTTAGGAGGGTTGCCCCGTATGAACAGAGGCGAATTTTTTGGGGTTTCTAGATCCTTCAGCACCATGGCTCGAACCGGACCACCCTTGAATGTTAATTTGAACTTATTGATGCCTGCAAAGTCAGCTGCTTTCTCCAGAATGCCGCGCATTTTTGGATTAGGGAAACTCGAATTGCCCTCCTCCATCATCCGCTCCACGCTTATCTCGGATGCGGGCACAAGTTTGAGTGGGAACACAGCCACGCTCATCGCTGCCTTGTCTGGAGACGCCGACACGTCCTTGGTTTTGTCCATGAATGTCGCGTACAAGGCTGGAACTCTCGGCTCCATTTGCGCAAAGAATTTTCCGACCAAAAGTGCGACCTCGTGCAGATCCGCGGGCACAGTGGTTTGAGATTTTAGGAAATCAATGACCTCTTTGTTGTACTTGTTCCGATCTTTTCCCTCCAACATGTCGCGGATCACGGTCTGACGGTTGTTGCTCGGTGTGGCGAGCTTGACAAATGGCCCATAGATCTCGTCGTAGCTGCGGATCCGGTTTGATGACATTACCGCACCGTTGACGATTGCCGTGGCGTCCGTGTCAAGGCCGGCTTGCTTGAGGAGTTCGTTTCCGTGCTTGCTCTCTTCAGCGGTTGACTCCTTGCGTGTCAGCATCGCCGCTTCAAAAATGACCGCCGCATGCTTCCTGAGTTTGTCGGAATACTCGCGTTGAATTCTGTAGAATTCGCCGTAGGCCTTCTCCTCGCGCTGTGAGAGTTCTTCCTGAAATTTAATAAATGCCGGTGAATTTGGATCTCCCGAGATAAGTGGCATTTCATTGCCTACAGGCTCTGCGCAACTCACAAAGATACCCCGCAAAGCGTAGTAATCAGCAGCCGACACAGGGTCGAACTTGTGGTCGTGACACCTAGCGCAGGCAATCGTTAAGCCGAGGAAGCCGCGTCCGATGACATCGATCCTGTCGTTGATTACCTCATCGGTCATCTTGCCATACCGCTGGCCGACAGTGAGCAGTCCGAGCGCCGCCAGATTCTCTTTTGGGTTGTTTGGGATTTTATCCGCCGCGAGCTGTTGCATCACAAACTGATCGTACGGCAAGTCTTTGTTCAACGCATTGATGACCCATTCGCGATATGTCCATGCGAATGGATAGCGGTACTCCGAAATGCGGTCCGCTTGGCTCGTCAAGTCCCCGGAAGTGTCGGAATAACGCGCGGTATCGAGCCAGTGGCGGCCCCAGCGCTCTCCGTAACCGGGGTCATTGAGCAAATGCTCGATGACGCGGGCGTAGGCGTCAGGGGATTGGTCACGCACGAAGTCTTCGATCTGCTTTGGCGTTGGAGGCAGCCCTGTCAGGTCGAAGTAAGCACGGCGCAGCAGAGTTTCCTTATCGGCCTGTGGCGCGGCTATCATGTTTTTTTCCTCGAGCTTCGCGAGGATGAATTTGTCCACCGCATTATTGCACCAAGCGGCGTTTTTGACCGTTGGAGGTGTTGGCTTCGATACGGGCTGGAACGCCCAGTGGGCTTTCTTGTCGACTTTCACCGCGGTTTTTGAGGGCTCCCGTGGATCTGGTGCGCCGATGGTAATCCATTTTTTGAGGTCAGC
Source organism: Chthoniobacteraceae bacterium (assembly GCA_044376275.1). Lineage (GTDB taxonomy): Bacteria > Verrucomicrobiota > Verrucomicrobiia > Chthoniobacterales > Chthoniobacteraceae > Chth-196. The sequence goes on from JBILLC010000201.1 coordinate 4,052, forward strand.
AATTTGCTCGTCGCTGAGTTTCTTTTTTGGGGGCATTTGCAGGTCGTCCTCCCAAGTGACTGCCTTGATAATCAGGCTGCCTTTGACGTTGCCCGCCTCGAGTGCAGGGCCTGTGTCGCCGCCCTTGAGCACATCTTCGCGCGAGTCCATATTCAGACCGCCTTTGATTTTGCCTTTCTCTCCTGAATGACATTCCAAGCAGTGATTCGCCAGAAGCGGACGAATTTTGTTCTCAAAAAATTCCAGCTGGTCTGGAGCGATTTGAGTCGAGACTGCGGCGGATGAGATTTGAGTTAACGTCAAGAGGCACCCGGATGCGAGCCACGCGATGAAGTTGGTCTTCTTTGAACGAGTTTTAGTGCTCATGGGATCAAGGCAGGGTATTTGGCGCTTCGATGATTTTTGCTGTCAGGCGATGATTTCCTTCACGACGTTTCCAAAGTTGTCCGTCAGGCGGAAATCGCGGCCGTTATAGTTGTAGATGAGCTTTGTGTGGTCAAAACCCATGAGGGCCAGCAAGGTCGCGTGCAGGTCGTGGATGTGCATGGGATTCTCAACTGCTTTTCCCCCGAACTCGTCGGTAGCCCCGTAAGTGGTGCCGGCTTTTACGCCGCCTCCGGCCATCCATGTCACCATCGCGCGTCCGTTGTGATCGCGGCCAGGATTGCCGGCGCCTCCGCCTTGTTGGGTCACCGTCCGCCCGAATTCACCTCCCCAGATCACAAGTGTGGAGTCCAATAATCCTTTCTCTTTAAGGTCGGAGAGAAGCGCAGCGATCGGAACATCAACATCTGTTGCCGCGGCTTTTGCGGTGACCCCAATGTTTTCGTGATTGTCCCAGCCGCCGGTTCCTATCTGGATGAAACGGACGCCGCGCTCCACGAGACGGCGCGCGACGAGCATTTTGGCGCCATTTGCGCGCGCGTTCTTCATCGCGCTCATCGAGGCGCTAGAGGCGGGTCCCATGTACTTCTCGCGGGTTGCCTCGCTCTCTTTGGAGATGTCGAAGGCATCCGT
>JBILLC010000203.1:0-5061 GCA_044376275.1 Chthoniobacteraceae bacterium
GCGCTGGGCGGATGCACTTGCACTCGAACTCGGTTGGAATGTGGACAGGGATTCCGCTCCCGATCTGGGAGGCAAACTCCGGGTGGCGCTCCAGCGTAGGAACGAACTTTTTTTTCACCGCTGGCGCCCTGCCAACCACACGTACATTTTCGGCTTTCGCAAACGCGAGCAGGGACGCAATGCGGTCGAGATCGAGCAGTTTGACGAACTGCTGGTGAAGGCCGATGCGGCCATTGAGGCCATTAAAGCTGGCCGGCCCGAACCCACCATCCCGGGGCCGGGGCCAGATGTGCCTGCGGAAAAGCCGCTCGACATCCCCGCTTTCGAATTGGAGGACGGTTTGCAAATCAGCCTCTGGGCGCAGAACCCGCTTCTTTCAAAGCCGGTGGAAATGAACTGGGACGCGAAGGGCCGTCTCTGGGTTGCCACCACGCCGATTTACCCGCAGATCCAGCCCGGCGCATTTGCAACCGACAAAGTCTTCATCCTCGAAGACACCAAGCACGCCGGAAAAGCTGACAAGACGACGGTGTTCACGGAAAATCTGCTGATCCCCACGAGCATCGAGCCCGAGCTCACGCCCGACGGCAAAAACGCGGCGTTCGTCGGCGCATCCACGGATTTGTTTCTGCTCACCGACACCGATGGCGACGGCAAGGCCGACCAGCGGCGCACTGTTCTAAGCGGTTTCGGCACCGAGGACACGCACCACACGATCCATACGCTTCACTGGGGCGTTGACGGCAGGCTCTACTTCAGCCAGAGCATTTACATTCACAGCCACATGGAAACCCCCTGGGGCGTTGTCCGCCTCAACAGCGGCGGCGTCATCGCTTACGATCCGCGCACCGAGAAAGTCGAGGTGTTCGCAAAAGGGCTGGTCAACAACTGGGGCCATCAAACAAACGCCGATGGCCAGTCATTTCTCACCGATGGTGCCGGCAGCAACGGACTCAGCTGGACTTTCCCAGGCGGCACATTCGCGCCCTCCGAGGGAGCCAAAGGCACCATGCCCGGATCTAGCGCTGGATCGTATCCAAAATTCTGCAGCCTAGAGCTCATCCGCAGCCCGCTCTTTCCCAGTGCATGGCAGGGCAACGCGATCACTTGCGATTTTCGCGCGCACCGCATCGTGCGTTTTTCCATAAACGACCTCGCGCAAGCGAGCCCCGCACGCAGCGGGTACGCCACCGGCGACCAGCCGGACGTGGTGCGCACGCCGGATCAAAGCTTTCGTCCGATCGATGTGAAGCTCGGTCCCGACGGCGCACTGTATGTCGCGGACTGGACCAACCCAGTCATCAATCACGGCGAAGTGGATTTCCGCGACCCGCGCCGCGACAAGGTCAACGGAAGGATCTGGCGCATTGCGCACAAAGACGGGAAAGCCGTGCAATGGCAGTCACAGTGGGAACGATCAACGCAGCAGCTTCTGGACGCGCTGCTTTCCGAGAGTTTGTGGGAACAACAGCAGGCGCGGCGGGTGCTCAGCCAGCGTTTGCGCAAGGAGGGAATGGCGGAGGTTGCAGCATGGCAGAAGCGCTTGGGTTCGCCCGCGGCTGCTCTGCAGGCGGCTTTTGCTCGCGCGGCAGCCCTCGGACCCGAGGCCGCGCTGAGCGGATTAAGCTCGCAGGACGCTGCGGCCCGCGCTTGGGAATGCCGGTGGCTGGGGGCACTTGGCCAGAACGCCGACCGCCTCAAACGCCTGGAGGCACTCGCCAAAGATCCCTCACCGAGAGTTCGCATTGAGGCGATCCGAGCTCTCTCTCGCATTCCCTCTGATGCCGCCGCCGAGGCCATCGCATCGGCGAGTGAAATGCAGCCGGTCGAGGATCCGCAATACGCTTTCGGCTTGCGCCTATCAATGCGCGAGGGCGCGCAGGCTTGGATTAGCGCGCTTGGCAGCGGTAGCTGGGATTGGAAGGGACGCGAGGACAAGCTCGAAGCGCGCTTACTCGCGCTGGATCCGGCAGATTCAGGCAAAGCGCTCTCGAAGCTGATGGCGGATCTTAACTTGCCCGCCGACGGCTCCGGCCCTTGGGCGCGATTGATCGCCTACGCGGGCGGACCGGGCGAAGCGGGTAAACTCTGGACGCTGACCGCTAAGCTCGGCCCTGAAGCCTCCGGAGACGCGAAAGCGGTTGTAGTGCGCGGCCTTGAAAGCCTGCTCACCGCCGCGCAGCGCGGCGTGAAACCAGTCGGCGACGTCGGCGGCATCGCCGCTTTTGTAGAGAGTTCGGATATCGCAATGGCACGTCCCGCCTTGACGCTTGCCGGAGCCTGGCATGTACAGGCCCTCTCCAAGCAGCTGGGGAAGTTTGCAGTTTCTTCGAGCGCGCCTCTGCGTGCCGCCGCTTGGGAAGGTTTGCGCGCTATGGGAGCCGATGGAGTCGCCGAAGTGCGCGCGCTTGGCGCGGCGGAGCAGGGCTTCGATGTGCGCAGACAAGCACTGGCGCTGCTTGCGAAAATCCGCCCGGGCGAGGCGATCGCTCTCGCCGAAGATTTGCTCTCCAAAGCCACCGGCCAGGACCAGCTCATCGCGATCTGGCGTACACTTTCCACCGCCGATGTGAATCTTACCGAAAAAGTGGCGACCCAGCTCAAAGCGAAGCTCTCCCCTGAAGCGTCGTCCGCAGGTTTGCGCGCGGCGCAGGAGCTGGGCGGGCGCGGCCGCAACCTCGTACAGGCATTCCAAAAGGGCGCACCCAATGCGGCCGCGGGACACTCGGTTGAAAAATGGGCAAAGCTCGTCCAAGAAAACGGCAACGCGGCAAAGGGCGAACGGATTTACCATGGGGTCGCGATGACCTGCGTGCAATGCCACGCGATTGGAGGCGCGGGCGGCAAGCTCGGCCCGGATATGTCCACCATTGGCGCAAGCGCCCCGCTGGATTACGTGATCGAAAGCGTGCTGGAACCGGCAGCCAAGGTGAAGGAGGGTTACCACGGCATCAGCTACACGCTCACTGATGGCGGCGCGATTGTGGGCGTACCCTTCGAGGAAAACGCAACGACCATCCGTGTGCGCGCTCCGGGCGGAGTCGAGCTCGAGGTGCCAAAGGCCAAGTTGAAGAACTCCGAAATCATCGGGTCGCTAATGCCAGCTGGATTGATTGATGCACTCTCCGAGGAGGACAAGATCCACCTCTTTGCGTTCCTTGGTTCCGTCGGGCGGCCGGGCGCCTTTGATGCGAGCAACGGCGGCGTGGCTCGCGTATGGCGCTTTACCTCAAACGCCGAACAAGCCAAGTCGGGCGAAAACCTTGCAGCCGCCGCCCCGGCTTACACGCTCACCGACGGTCGTCTCCTGCCGGAACATATGCAGATGCCGCTGGCAATGCTCGGCAACGCGACGGAAATCTTTGGCGTGGCGCGTCTTCAGGTGCCCACCGCGGGACAGGTTGCATTCGAACTCTCAGGTGTGACTCGCTGCTGGATCGATGGCAAGCCTGTCGCAAATCCTCAGGAGAAACTGGCCCAGGAATTGAGCGCGGGCGTTCACACCTTCACCGTGGCGCTGGAACGGAATTCGCTGCCACCCACCATGCGTGTAACTGCAACCCAGGCCCGCTTCATCACGCCCTAAGTTCGGCGCGCGGGGCAGATCTGAGTATTCGCAGCGGGCATTCAAGGGCGCCCAACTTTCAATGGCGCTGGGCTTCTGCTCGCTCAATGGACGGCAACGACTGCCGGATCTCTACAACGCGGCGACAACGCGGCATCCGCCCAGGGACACCACTCGATGACTCCACGCCTGCACCCGGTGACGAATCAAAGAGTCACGAGAATTCTGGATGCAAAAAAACGGCCCCGCCGGTGAAGCGAGGCCGTCTTTAAAACTTAGTTCCAATGGAACTCCAAGGACCTTGCTAGTCCTTCTTGATCTTCTTCAGCAATGGGAGACCGGTGGAGGTGTTCTCTGAGACTTCGTATCCAGCTGGGAGCGCATCCAAAGCGCCCTCCTTGGCCTCGCCTGCGAAAAAATAGAGAGTCACGGTCTGGCCACCTTTCAGAACCTGGTTACGGGCGTGCAGGATGTAAGGCTTTCCGGATTTTTTGCTTTGAACTGTGTAGGGCATGGTGGTGGTTTTTTAAGGATTAAATAGCGGGGAGACTCTAGGCCGTTTCCTGAGTGTTTCTAGGAAATTGATGCCAAAAAAATGATCAAACTGGGGGCGAATGGCGAAAGTCGGCGGAAGTTAGAGAAGACCCGCCTTCTTCAGGGTCGCATAAGCACCATTTTTTGTGACCGTTTTGAGGGCACGCGCCGTCAGTTTCACGGTGATAAACCGCTTTTCTTCGGCCACCCAGATGCGCTTGGTCTGCAGGTTGGGCAGGAAATCACGGGAAACTACCTTGGTCACATGCTGACCGATCCCGCCTTTTTTCTTTGCTAGACCGCGGCGGTGGATAACGGAACCCTTAGAGGGCTTGGCTTTGGTGATGCTACAGACTCGGCTCATGGAAGTGCTCCTTCAGATAGAATGGGGGGCGGAAGATGCAGGCATCAGGAGTTTGGGTCAAGTTTTTTCCAGCCAGCCGGCAAGTTTACAGAGGAAACACCCTCCGAATATTCAAATCTCTTGCCGAAGATCAGCCCGAACCCGAGCTCGCAAGCGCGATCGCATGCCAAGGCCGTGCCCTTGCAGTCCGTCGGGATCCAACAACGGCAATAGCAGCGGCAGCATCCGGGGCGGCCCTACTTCATCGCCGCCCAAACGCGATGGACATCGTCATGGTCATCAAGCGCCTGCAAAAACTCGCCCACCTCGGCACGCTGCTCATCGGTGAGTGTCGTGAGGTTCTTAGGAAGATAACCGAACTCCGCCGTCACAATCGTCCAGCCGTTGCTGCCAAGCCACTTGGAAACGGCATGCAGATCGGGTCGCTCAGTGATGAAACGCACCCCGACGCGGTCCGCAGGAATGTCGTCATTATCTGCGTTTGAAAGCGGCTCAAAATTCTGGGCGCCCGCCTCGATCGCAGCGGCCTCGGCGTCAACCGAGACGTCCGCATGATGGGCCTCAACGATGCCAACGTGATCAAAGAGAAACTTGTTGC
>JBILLC010000204.1:0-5058 GCA_044376275.1 Chthoniobacteraceae bacterium
CATGTACTCAGACATGTCGATTTGAATAAGTGCATCCCGGTCCCCGAACATGAACTCCGCCAGAGACTGGGCAAGGAAGGTTTTGCCGACGCCTGTGGGGCCAAGAAAAATGAACGAGCCGATCGGCCTTCTCGGGTCTTTCAGATCCGCACGTGAACGGCGCAGAGCCTTCGAAATTGCAACCACCGCCTCCTCCTGTCCAATCACCCTGCTGCGCAAGTCTTCCTCCATCCTCAGAAGTTTTGCGGTCTCAGCTTGCTCCATACGACTCAGCGGGACTCCTGTCCACTTCGACAGCACGTGCATGATGTCGTCCTCATCCACAGTGACCTCCTTCTCCTCACGCTGCTGGCGCCATTGATTGAGAATGTCTTCAAGCTTGTCTTTCGCCTGTTTCTCAGTGTCCCGGAGCGCAGCCGCTTTTTCAAAATCCTGCGCCTTGATCGCTCCCTCTTTCTGCGAACGGATTTCCTCGATCTCTTTTTCAATCTCCTTCACGTTCGGCGGTCTCGTCATCGCCGCGATGCGCGCACGCGACCCTGCCTCGTCCATGAGATCGATCGCCTTGTCGGGAAGAAAGCGCCCGGTGAGGTAGCGGTCTGAGAGTTTCGCAGCCCCCTCCAAAGCCTCGTCGGTGTAGCGGGCCTTGTGGTGCGCCTCGTACTTGCCCCGCAATCCGCGAAGGATCTGGATTGTCTGTTCCACAGTCGGAGCCTCCACCTTGACCTGCTGGAAACGGCGTTCAAGGGCCGCATCTTTTTCGATATACTTGCGATACTCGGTGAGGGTGGTTGCCCCCACGCACTGCATCTCGCCACGGCTGAGCGCGGGCTTGATGATGTTGGATGCGTCCATCGCACCCTCCGCAGAGCCTGCTCCGACGATGGTGTGGAGTTCGTCGATGAAAAGAATCACGTTTTTGGTGCGTCGTATCTCGTCCATCACCGCCTTGATGCGTTCCTCGAACTGGCCCCTGTACTTCGTTCCCGCCACCATGAGGGCGAGGTCCAGAGTGATGACTTTTTTCTCCCTGAGAATTTCCGGCACGTTGCCGTGCGCGATTTCCTGGGCCAGTCCCTCGACGATGGCGGTCTTGCCGACCCCGGCTTCGCCAATGAGCACCGGGTTGTTTTTGGTGCGACGGCACAATACTTGAATGACCCGTTCGATCTCGTTTTCCCGTCCGATCACCGGGTCGATTTCACCCTTGCGGGCAAGCTCCGTGAGGTCGCGTCCAAATGCTCTCAGCGCAGGCGTCTTGCTGTCTTTTTTTGCACCGCCGGCTGTCGCTGTTTCAACCCCGGTTTGTTCGGCGTCCGCTTCCTGCGGGGTAAAGTTTGGATCGAGCTCCTTGAGGATCTCGTTGCGAGTGCGTTCGATGTCTACCTCCAGGTTCTTGAGCACCCGCGCCGCCACGCCCTCCCCCTCGCGGAGCAGCCCCAAAAGAATGTGCTCAGTGCCCACGTAGGAGTGATTTAGTGATTTTGCCTCCTTGCCTGCGAGAGCGAGTACTTTTTTCACCCGGGGAGTGTAGGGGATGTTGCCGACCATCTTGGTTTCTGGTCCCGATCCGACCTGTTTTTCGACTTCGCTTCGCACCGTGTCCAGATCGAGACCCATCTTCTGGAGGACATTGACTGCCACGCCCTGTCCGAGCTTGATGAGTCCGAGCAAAAGATGCTCGGTGCCCACGTAGTTGTGGTTGAAGCGGTCGGCCTCCTTCCGGGCGAGGGTGAGGACCTGCTGTGCGCGGGGAGTGAAATTGTTCATCATATGGCTGGGATTTTTAGGAGATGCCGGCTCAATCGGTTCAGGCGCCAATCGCGGTTGTTTGCTTCCAGAAGTTATGACCGCTTTGCTTCGGGTTTAGTTCAAGAAGCTCTGAGAAATCGCATGCATCCCGTTTCAGGGACGCATTCAAAGTCTGAGCCAACTTAGTTTCCGCCTGTGCATTACCATGAACCGAGCTTGGTTTCTGTGCAAGGAGCAGTGCAAAAGAACAATCAGTCCCTGAAGTTGCGCCAATCACTCTGGAAGCTGTCTCCGGGGGCGGCAGCCCCTTTTCGTAGGCTTCGTCCTCCCGTCCCTGCACGCAAAGGCGTTACAGGGTGATCCCGCGGGTGCTTCCTCGAAGAAACCCCGCGAGGTGCAGGATTTCGGGGATCTCGGGCAGCTCCGCCTCCATGCGCTCGAGAGCCTGATGCAGGTTTAATTTGCTGCGGTAAAGTATCTTGTACGCATCCTTGAGCGCCTGCTGCGCCTCCTGCGAGAAACCGTGCCTCTCCATCGCCACCTTGTTCAGTCCCCGGATTTTTGCCGGATTGCCATCCGCAATCGTGTACGGCGGTACGTCCTGAACAATTTTCGAGCATCCCCCAGTGATCGCAAACGATCCCACCCTGCAGAATTGATGCACTGCCGTGAGGCCGCTGATGATGGCGTGGTCACCCACCTCGACGTGCCCTGCGATCGTCCCGTTGTTCGAGAAAATTACCCCGCTTCCCACGGTGCAGTCGTGCGCCACGTGGCTGTAGGCGAGGAAATTTCCGTTGTCCCCGATCCTCGTGCTCGACCCCGGCGCAGTTCCTCTGTTTACGGTGACGAACTCCCTAAATGTATTGCCCTCACCAACAAGCAGGTAAGTTGGTTCCCCCGCGTATTTAAGATCTTGGGTCTGCTGGCCGATGGAGCAGAACGCGAAAAACTTGTTGTTCCGCCCGATCTTCGACGGCCCCATCAGGGTGACTTGGTTTTGGAGCCAGCAGTTCTCGCCCAGATCGACATGGGCGCCGATCACGCAAAAGGGACCGATCACGCATCCAGCCCCTAAAGATGCAGTCGGATCGATGATCGCGGTGGGATGTATGGATGTTTGATTGCTCACCGGTCGACGAGTCCGAACATGAGTTCCGCCTCCGAGACCACCTCCTGGTTGACTAGGCAGCGGCCCTTGGCTTTGGCGACGTTTCGTTTTTGTTGAGTGAGCTCAACCTCAATAAAGAGGGTGTCTCCAGGCACCACGGGTTTACGGAACTTGACGGAGTCGGCGCTCATAAAGTAACCGATCCGCCCGGCATTTCCGGGTTTATTAAGCAGCAGGATGCTGCCGACTTGGGCCATGGCTTCGAGCTGGAGCACCCCCGGCATGATTGGCTGGCTCGGGAAATGGCCTTGGAAGAAAGGCTCGTTAATGGTGACGGATTTGACACCTGTGCAGTGCGTCTCGCCCTCGAGGCTCACGACTCGGTCCACCATCAAGAACGGGTAGCGGTGGGGGAGAAGTTTCATCACATCGTTGATGTCCATGACGGCCCCGCCCTTTGGGGTGACGGCTGGGGGCACCATCGCCATGGCTTTCCCAAACTGCTTGGCGATCGCGCGTGTGAGCTCCGCATTCGGGCCGTGCCCGGGTTTCACTGCGACAATGTGCCCTTTGACCGGCCGACCGAAGAGGGCAAGGTCGCCGATGATATCGAGCACCTTGTGTCGTGCGAATTCCTCAGGAAATCTCACCGGTTCGCGACTGAGGATGGAGTCGCCCTTCACGACAACTGCATTTTCAAGGCTCCCGCCTTTGATGAGCCCTTTATCCAAGAGCGGCTTCACGTCTTCGTAGTAAACAAAGGTGCGGGCTGGGGCAATTTCGCGCTCGTAGATTTCGGGGGTGATCTCCGAGGCGAAGTATTGGGTGAATTTTCCTCCCGGGCCGACGTTGGTGCAGGAGATTTTGAAACCATTATAGGGAAGGAGGGTCAGGAGAGACCCGGCTTCGGTCTCGATGTGGATGGGTTCGCTGACCTCGAAAACCGGACGAGGCGCATCGAGCTTTGCGATTCCCGCCTGTTTGATGAGCTGCACGAAGGCGGTGGCGCTGCCGTCCCCGATTGGGGGTTCACTCGCGTCCATTTCAATGAGTGCGTTATCCACGCCCATTCCGGCCAGTGCCGAGAGGACATGCTCAACGGTGTGTACTCGTACATTCCCTTCGCCGAGGGTGGTGGCGCGTTCGACGGTTTTAACGTGAGCGATCGACGCGTCGATGACGGGATTCTCGGCGAGATCTATCCTTCGAAACTTTTTGCCGTGTCCCGCGGGGGCAGGGTGAAGTGTGAGGGTCACTTTTTGGCCCGTATGCAGCGCGGAACCGGTTAGCGAAGCGCTCGAGGCCAGAGTTTGTTGATGGGTGGTCATCGGGAGCCGTGTTTTATGCAGGAGGCGAACAAAATGGACAAGTTTAGTTGGTTGAATGGGTGGGCGTCTCCCTTGGGACGGGTATCTTGCATTTCCCGTGGGGCCGCCGTATAGTGTTTTGATGATTGAATATATGCAAAAGGGGGGTGCTTTGATGTGGCTCCTGCTTTTCTGCAGTGTCCTGGGAGGAGCCGTTTTCATGGAGCGGACTTTGTTTTACTTCCGTGTGACCCTGCATTTGGGCGATTTCATGAGGGGTTTGGCGAACTTGATCCGTCACCAGCGCTGGTCGGAGGCACAGGTGGAATGCGCGAGCTTCTCCACGCCCGTGACCCGGGTTCTGCACGCCGCTGTACTCAGGCACGGTGCGCCGCGCGAAGAGCTTCGGGCCATTGTGCAGGAGGCTGGTCAATTGGAGGTGGTACGTCTGGAGCATAATCTGGGGCTGCTCGCCGGCATCGGTTTGGTGGCGCCCCTCATTGGGCTTCTGGGAACTGTCACTGGCATGATCGAGGTGTTTTCCAAGATCAGCTCCCAAAGCGGCTTGACGAGTTCCACGGATTTGGCGGCTGGAATTTATCAAAGCTTGATCACAACCGCCGGAGGGTTGGTGGTGGCGATTCCGTGCGCGATTGGATATGCCTACCTCTCCTCCCGGGTCAACGCGTTGATGAGGGACATGGAACGCGCGGGGATTGAGGTGGTGAATTTGATCGTCGATAATCGCGGTGACTCACAAATTATCGAATTCGGTTCCGTGGTGAGACCATCAAGGGGAGCGGCGGAGTAGTTTTTGGATATCGAGTTCATGGCAACTCTTCGCCGGGTCTTGAAAGCAAAGAGTGTGAATTTCACTCAGTGATCTAA
>JBILLC010000205.1:0-5051 GCA_044376275.1 Chthoniobacteraceae bacterium
GATACCGTCCATTCCCGGCATGTTCATATCCACGAGGATCGCGGGGTAGCAGCCACCCTGCTCAATTGCAGCGAGGCCCTCCACTCCGCTGAGGGCGGTGTGCACATAGAATGGCTTTCGCAGCGTGCGCGAGTGGTGCGCAAGCATCGCCGGATCATCGTCAACGCAAAGAATGGTCGGTTTTATCCGAACCCCTTCGTCCGAGTTTCCATCCGCTGCAAATTTTTTATGCGGAATTTTTGTCTCTGAGCAAAGAGATCGTAGACTCGGATCAGCCGCCTTACCGCAGGCGCATAGGTTTCAGAACCCCTTGAGAGGTAAAGGGAAGTGGCTAGGGCCGGAATCGAACCGGCGACACGAGGATTTTCAGTCCTCTGCTCTGCCAACTGAGCTACCTAGCCTTTCAACTGCCAGACGGCCACAGTACAAAACCTACCCCGACGCGCAAGCCGCGTTTCTTGTTTTGTTGAAAATTTAAAGTTTTCCGGTTTGCGCGGCGGCGTTTCCCTCGTATTCTCCTCGGCCCGCCGCGTTCTAGGCTCTGGATGTTTCCAAGGCCCGCAGCGGGAAGAACAAGGGAAACCGTGGGTAGTTTTATTGAACAAATGATCGACATGAAGGAATTGCTCGCAACGCATCAGCTTCGCGAGTTCAAGGAGGGCAGCATCGTCAAGGGCCATGTGCTCGAAGTTAGGCCGCGCGAGGTGCTCATCGACATCGGATACAAGAGCGAAGGTGTCATTCCCATCTCCGAGTTTGAGGACATGGAAGACCTCCAAGTGGGCGATGAAGTGGAAGTTCTGCTGTGCCGCCTCGAAAACGACGAAGGCATGGTGCTTCTTTCCAAAGAACGCGCCGCCTACCGACAAAACTGGGAGAAAATTGTCAAAGTCTTCCACGATAGTGGAATCATTAAAGGGAAGGTGCGCTCCGTCGTTAAGGGCGGGCTCACGGTCAACATCGGCGTCGAGGCATTTTTGCCAGGCTCCCAGATTGACATCATTCCTCCGAAAGATTTGCAGCAATTTGTGGGGAACACCTACGAATTCCGCATCGTGAAAATTAATGATGATCGCAAGAACGTCGTGCTTTCGCGCCGCGAACTGATCGAACAGGAACGCGCAGACAAGCGTGCCCGATTCCTCGACTCCACCAAGCCCGGTGACGTTGTTCGGGGTGCGGTCAAGAATCTCACGGATTTCGGTGCTTTCATCGATCTGGATGGAATGGATGGACTACTCCACATCACCGATATGACGTGGGGCCGTTTGACCCATCCAAGTGAGTTGCTGAAGGTCGGTCAGGAAGTCGAAGTGGTTGTTCTCGAAATCAACCGCGAGAAGGAACGTGTTTCGCTTGGTCTCAAGCAGACTCAGAAAAACCCGTGGGAAGAGACGGAAGGCCGGTTCCCGGTGGGAACGAAGGTCAAGGGCAAGATCACCAATCTCGTTCCTTACGGGGCATTTGTCGAAATTGAAGAAGGTGTCGAAGGTCTCATTCACGTTTCGGAGCTCTCGTGGACCAAGCGCATCACTCGTCCGAGCGATGTGCTCACACTTGGTCAGGAGATCGAGGCGGTTGTGCTTGGCATCAACAAGGAAGAGCAGAAGATCAGCCTTGGCGTACGTCAGCTGGAAGCGAATCCTTGGGAGGAAATCGAACACCGTTATCCGATCGGAAAACAGGTGAAGGGTATTGTCCGCAACATGACCGCGTATGGCGCGTTCGTGGAACTTGAAGAAGGCATCGACGGGATGATCCATGTGTCCGACATGAGTTGGACGCGGAAGGTCAATCATCCGACCGAAGTCATTAAGAAGGGCGATGAACTCGAGGCCGTGGTCATTGACATCGATAAGAATTCGCAACGCATCAGCCTTGGCATCAAACAGCTTGAGGAGGATCCTTGGAAGACGATCGAGGCGCGTTACAAGATCGGTGATCTGGTGAAGGGCAAGATCAGCAAGATCGCGACGTTTGGCGCATTCGTGCAGCTTGACGGCGATATCGACGGGCTAGTTCACATCTCGCAGATCAGCGAAGATCGTGTGGATAAGATCAAAGATCATCTCAAAATTGGTCAGGAGATCGAAGCGCGCGTCATCAAAGTTGACAAGGCCGAACGCCGTATTGGTCTTTCCATCAAGGCCGCTGCGTACGACGAAGAGGAGATCAAGCGTGAGGCAGCTGCGTTTGACTCGCTGCGTCCGGGTGAGGATATGGTTGGTCTCGAGCAGGCGTTCGCCGCCGCAGAGGAGTACCGGCCCGGTGAAACCCGCCGCCGTTAGGCGCTGATCAAGTTTGGGTTTGAAGTGGTGGAAGCCATTTCGGCCCGAGTGTGCTATAAGTTTGGGCCGGCGGAAAACCCCGCCGGCCTTTGCTTTTTTCACGCAGCAGATTTTTTCAACCACAAACAGACAAACAAACCCCACTACCACCATGGAAAAACCACAAGTAACCGCCTGGCTTAAGACACAGTGCGGCTGGAGCAACGGCGTGCGCGCTGTGATGCAAAAGTACGCGATCGCTTACACCGAGAAAGACATCATCAAAAATCCGGCGTTTCGCTGGGAGATGGAGCAGCGCAGCGGCCAGCCGCTGAGCCCTTGCGTGGAAGTCAACGGGGTCATGCTCGCTGACATTTCAGGTGAGGAAGTGGAGCGGTACATGCTCGAGCAAGGACTGGTTTCGGAGACTGGCAACTCCACTGACGTGCCGCTGAACGCGCCTTGTTCGAATGAACAGCACGAGGCAATGCGCCGCGGCGAGCCGGTGAATTTTCGAACAAGCTAACTTGGAATGAGCAGGCTGGCACGGGTTGTCGTTCTCGATGAGCTTGACAACCCGCGCGCCAGTCTCAAGTGACCGGGTGAGGGGTCGCGGAGAGGTGATTTGCCTCTGGCCTCGTCATGGAGAGATCAGGGGCGCAATGATTTTTGCTCCGTTGAAACTACTCCGTTGGAAACAGACAGAAGGGTGCGAGCGTCGCGGTCGCCGAAGGTGCCTACATCACTGCCTTGACGCTGCTTTCTTAGGCGAATGGTGTGATCCCTGGAAGGGCGACCGGCGGCACGGGGAGTTTCATATCCCAGTCGAAATGCTCGGGAACCAGTTTTTCCTTCGAGTCCATCGCCATCTCCCAGGTGATTTCCTGACCCGTGTAAGCAGCCATCCTTCCCATGATGGAAAGCATGGTGCTGGTGGCCATGCGATCGCCGTCATTGATAGGATTTCCCGAACGAATTGAAGCAAAGAATTCGTCGTGCTCGACTTGATACATGTCCGACTTCTCAGGAGTGTGCCGCCAGGTGACTTTACCTTTGAGGTCTTTGATGACGAATTGTTTGATCGAGCCGTTGATTTCGCATGTACCGGCACTGCCGTAGAAGGAGTCTGTGTTCGCCGCAGCCGTGAGATTAATTTGCCGGCTCGCGTGAAATCCGCGGACATTGTTTGGGTAGTCGTAAACGATCGAGAAATGATCGAAGATGTTGCCGTAATCCTCGCCGGTGCGCACTTGTCTGCCTCCATGGCCGACGCATTTGATCGGGGGCGTGTCCCCAAGCGCCCAGCTCATTTTGTCGATGCTGTGGCAGGCCTGCTCAACAATACTGTCTCCGCCCGACCAAGTAAAATAGTACCAGCGGCGCATTTGCCATTCGAGATCGCGCGGGGTGTTTTTGCGGTTCCACTTTGGGTAGCGGTCCACCGCGCCAGTATTGTAGGTGTTGTAGTTGGCAAGCAGCGTGCCGATGGCTCCGTCGGCGAGACGCTTGAAGGTTTCTCTCATGCCGGGGTGGTAGCGCCAGCAGAAGCCAGCGCAAACTCCGAGGTGTTTCTTTTTGGCTTCGGCCACGGTCTCGATTACTGAGCGGAGTCCGGGGGAGTCAGTTGCCATTGGTTTCTCAAGGAAACAGTGCTTGCCCGCTGCGACCGCCGCCTTGAAATGGATGGGGCGGAAGGCTGGGGGGGTGGTCAGGAGCACAACGTCCACGCCGCTGTCGATGACTTTTTGGTAGGCGTCTAATCCGACAAACTGGCGGCTTTCCGGCACATCCACCTGAGCGGTGTGGTTTTGCTTCAATCCCTCGAGGCTCGAGGTCAACTTGTCCTCGAAGGCATCGCCCACCGCCCATAAAATGTTGTTGGGGTTGGCTTTAAGGGCCTGGTTTGCAGCGCCCGTGCCCCTTCCGCCGCATCCGATGAATCCAATCTTCAGCTTGGCATCGGGCGAAGCGCCTCGGAGGATGTTGGGCGCACTAAGCGCCGTGCCGGCCAGAAGGGCTGAGGATGATTTCAGGAATTCGCGTCGGGATGGGGGGGTGTTTTCCATAGCCACGTCACTAGACCGTCTGGAGTTGGTCGTCAACCAACTCGGCATCCGAATTTCGGGGAACGGGCAAAAGTTGCCGGCCGTGATTGGGGGTGGGGTTTTTGCCGGTCGGTTGGAAACAGGGCAGACAGTAACGCTTTGCAGGTCTTTCAGTGCTGATGGCACTTATCTTGCTCTACCTAGGTTCTATTTGATTTTTAAGTGCCTGAGCCTCTCCCAAGAGGTTTCCAAAAAACTGCTTAAACAACTGCCCTCCAGCAAGTTTATTCGTTTTTTTCACCAGTTGCCCTCTCCCTTTCTTTTGTCTGTTCCCTAGATTGCCACACCAGAACCACCCGAAATTATGCCTACCGACTTTTCACAGCTGTCGACATCCCAAGTGGCCGCGTTGAATTCCGACGAAATCATTTCCCTAACCACTGGGGAATTGCAGTTGATCAGCGCTGAGCAGGTCGTGGCGCTTTCCACGGGCCAGATACGGCTCTTAACAACGGACAACACAACGTCGCTGACGAACACTTTTATTTCGAGTCTTGGCACCTCCCAGCTTGACGGCTTGGATACCACTCAGGTCTCGGTCCTTTCGGCATCGCAGTTGGGTTCGCTCTCTGAGCCTCAAATCGTTGCGCTCTCGAGTGCGCAGTTTTTGGGGATGAGCACTGCGCAGATTTCCGGGTTGGGTAACGCGCAAATTGCGGCAATCGAATCCGGGGACTTG